>NZ_CP016615.1:1655000-1831739 GCF_013377275.1 Vespertiliibacter pulmonis | reverse complement strand
TTATTTCCTAAGTAACAGGTAGCTATTATGCAAAATGTCGTTCAATTAGATCCGCAAGTATTAAAACAACTTCAACAACAATTTGTCAGACCCAAAGATGAATTTACAGGCACTTGGTCGCGCCTGAACAGCTTGCACAATTACAAAAAGCCTATGGTGGTGGATATGCGGAACCTAAACCTCTTTCTGCTCAACAACGTGAAGCAAATTTAGAAGCATTTAATACAAATTTACAGCAACAGGGGCAGGCAATTGGAGAGGCTTTTGCCCAGAACACAAAAGACCAACCAATTGAGCATCAATATCAAGCGTATCAACACGCCAAAGAGGCATTAAAAATAATTATGCTCACTTATCGGAAGATCAACAACAAATGCTACTCAGCGCATTTGATGAGCAAGCTGATGTATTTAAAAAAGCAGACAAAGAGGCGGGATTTTTTGCTAGAACAGGAGATGCATTAAGCTATATTCCAACCACTGCAACTAAATTAGGCGAGCAATTTACGGGATTATTTAGTCCAGATGGTGAGGTACGCCAATGGTTGCATAATGCCACAGAAGCGGTAGAAGATTGGCGTAGTGATGAATCGAAGTTACGTCAATTTATTGCGGCACGAAAAATGGCGGAAGCAAAAGCTAATGGCGAATCTGGTTTTACTCAGTTTTTTGCAAATGCAGCAGAAAACCCATTAGAAACCGTAGGGCAATTTGCAGAAAGTGCTTTACCAACAGTGGTGGCAACAGGGGCGGGCGTTGCTGCTGCGCCTATTACTGGTGGTGCGAGTTTGGCTTTACCATTTCTAGTAGGTGGGGTACAAGGTGCAGGTGAACTCGTAATAATATTTACGACCATATTATGGCAATGCCAGAAGAACAATTATCCCAAAATCCACAATATCAGGCGTTATTAGCCAAAGGGTTATCTCCTGCTCACGCTAGAACTGAATTGGCTAGCTCATTCATTGAACACGGCGGAGAAGTTTTGGCAACGGGAGTAAGCAGTGCAGTTTTGAGTGGTGTGGGTGGATTAGGTCGCATTGGACAAGTTGGCAAAGGAATGTTGGGTTCAACGGCTGGTAAGTTTGTTTCTGAGGCAGTTACTGAGCCAGCTGATGAAGTTTTTCAACAGTTTATGGGTAATAAAGCCATTCATGACATTGATCCAACCCATTCTTTAACTGATGGTTTGGGTGAGGCTGCCGCAGGTGGTTTGCTGTTCGGTGTGGCAGGAGGTGGTGTTGCGGCGGCGGATTCCGCTTACCGGACCTCTCAGCAACAGGCAAAGCAATCCGAAGCCTCAGATGACACAATAGATGAAGTTATTTCTTCTACGAAGACATCGGAACAAGCTAATCAACCCAACCAAACAACAAACACCGTACAGGAGCAAGCATTAGAAAAAGTCTTATCCAGTGTTGAAGATGAAACCTTACGCAATGACTATTTTGATGAGCTGAAACAAGATATTGCAGATGGGCTATTGGAAAAACGTGTTGCAGAAGGCGGAGAGTACGGAAAACTGGCTCAAGCCTATTTAAATTCAGTTTCTGAATTTTTAGACACAGTCCAACCAAACACGGTGCAACAAGAAAACCAATCTGAACAAGAGTTTCAGACTGAGCCTACGACACAAAATAGCATTGATGAAGAACGTTTTTCGCAATACAGCAATGAAGTCAATCAACTATTAGACGGTTATCAACAGGGGCAATTGTCCGATACAGACGTATCGAATAGATATCACGATATTGCACAACGTTTCCCAGATCATCATACGCTAGCGGCAGAACATTATCGCCGTCAGCAAGAAGATGAACAGCAACAAGCGCTTTATTCACGTTCACCGATGAAATCCGTTGAAGCAAATATTGCTCGTGGTCGAGAAGCAATGGTAAAAGCGATTTTAGACAAAGCTGATGTTAAGCGTGGAATGTACAATAACGAGTTCGGCTGGGTGGACTTTGTCTGGGGTGATGATGGATTAACAAAACCACGCAATAAAAGAGGTGAGCCTGTTGGTAAAGGTATTTCACATATTATTGAAGCTCGTATGCGTAAGAATAATATGAGTGAACCTGAAGTAGTCGAGATGCTAACTAATGATATTGTGGAAACAATCGCAAAAGGGACGGTAGTTAATGAAAACCCACAATCTAAACTAGAATTAGATTACCTATCACCAAAAAATGGAAGAGTTTATCGGGCAACACTTGTACGGAATAAAGGTAACAATGCTTGGGTTTTAACTGCATTTGATAATAGTGCGAAGTATGTGAATGAAGGTGCGATCAGAAAGGGGAAAGACAAGTCTAATCCTACTACTATCGACCCTACACTCACCCGTGTCGATAGAGGAGCTTCATTCTCGGCTTCTGGTTCAGAACAGCTCGCTAATAATAATGGCTTGTCGAATAACACCGCCGTTGAACTCGGGCGACCGATAAATATTAGCCAACTGAACGATACGCACGCTCACTCACAAAGAGGCAGGGGCGTGGTTGCAGAGAACGGGCCAAATTTAACCGATTCTCAGAACGCCGTCAATAACAAAAGCCAAATTATCCAAGACCAACAAGCCCTATCACGGATTTTAGGGGAAGAAACAGCGAGCCATATCGAAGTGGTTGATCGCAATACCGTTAAACCGCCTAAAGGTGAGTCGGTTGAAAGTTTAGCGAGCAAAAATGTTGAAGGTTGGTTTGATGTAGGAACACAGAAGCTGTATTTATACAGCGATAATATTACTGCAACAGAGAATATGACCCGTGAAGAACGGCTTGCTTGGGTAGCGTGGCACGAGTTGGCACACGCAGGTATGCGTGTCAAACTAGGCTATTCTTTCCATAATATCTTAAAGGGAGCAAGTGAGCACGTTGTGGTTAAAGTCATTGCCCGTAAGATTAGAGATAAATTCGGGTATGATGAAGAAGTTGCCGTAGAAGAAGCAATGGCAGAACTGTATGCGGCGTATGAAACGGGGAGATGGGACGAATTAGGCAAGCGCTATAACACAAGTGTTCATCGATATTGGCATAAGAGTGTTGGTGATTGGCTGATTAAACTCGCAAATTACTTCCGCCGTATTATGGGAGCGATTGTGGGTAAAGATTTCACTCAAACAATGACGACCCGTGAAGTTTTTGACACCTTGCGAGGTATCAAAGAAGGCGTTAATGCACTTGGCAAGAAATCAGTGAATCAGACCGCTAACCAGTAGTCAATAAATGAAAACACAAGTGAAGATACCCGTTATAGTCTAAACGAAGATCCAAATTCTGAGTTTGCTCAGGCAATTGATACAGTTAATCAGGGCGGAAATGTTGCTGGTTATGTTAATGTAGGTACAACGCCTGATGTATTAAAAATGCTGGGGTTGCCAGATGTGAATGTAACTATTCACGGTTCAACCTTTAAAAAAGTAATGCAGGATAAACATAATGTAACGGCAGAAACATTGAAGCAATTACCTAGCCAAATCAACGATCCTGTTGCCGTGATGAAGTCTATAACTCACGATAAAAGTTATATTGTTTTAACTGAATTAGTAGAGCAAGAGAATGGTTGGAATAAGCCAATTATTGCAGCACTACACCTAAAACAAGATAAAAATGGATTAGAGTTAGTCAATATTGCGAGTGTTTATGGACGCAGTAAATCTCAAATTCAAAAAGGATTGAATGATGATTTGCTTTATTGGAATGATAAAAAAGGGACTGATTTTGCGAATACCTTTGGGCTTCAATTGCCCGCATATGCATCACTAAAACAGTCCACTGGTAGTGATATTAAAACAGAAGCCGACTTACGTCAATACCAATCTGATAACTCAGCTAATGTAAATCAGCGTGGAGAGCATACTTTTGCTGAAGCTATACCAAGACGTACAGCAAATAGTTTTGATGAGGTAAGAAATATTGTTTCTGAATTATTAGGTGAGCCCTTGGTAAATCAAAAAACAGGAATGATTGCAACTCTGTCTAAACGTTCTTTAGATAAATTATTAAGTGGTAAAGCAACAGGAAAATCAACTAACGTACACGATCACTTAATGGCAGTGGCGAATATCGATCAGCTTTTTGAAAATGCGGTACAAGGTTGGGTTGAACCACATAAAAATAATGATCCAAATATTGCAGGTGTACATAGAATGTTTGCACCATTAAATATTGATGGAGAAGTTAAATTAGCGAAGCTTACGATTAAGGCGATGAATTTTGATCAAGGTAATAAGATTTATTCAGTTGAAACTATTGAAGTTGAAAATGAAAACGGCATTTTGGGTAACTTGGAAGCCACAGCTAATCAAGATGATAAACTGACTTCCCCACAAAATGCCGATGTTGATAGTCTAGTACAACGCATCAAAGATTTCAATGACAGGAGTAGAAATATTACTCAAAATTCAGCCAACGAAATCCGCTATTCTCGTCAATCCGTTGAAGATTTAGCGGCAACGGGGAAAGCGAAAGATGATCACACGAGTTTATTCCAAGATTTAATTTCTCGAGATGTTACTCGATTGACGGAAAGATGGGGTAAGGCAACGGCGAAATTAGATGAAATCTTTGCAGACTCATTGCGGCCTATTTCTGATTGGATAGACAACTTGCCAGCCTTGGAAGAGAACGGTAAAGCGCTTATCAAGGGAAGAATGTATCGTGCGAAGAACTTGAGAGATGTGGCCCGTTCTGAACTGGAAGCTAAATTTATGCAACCTTTACAAAAAGAGTTGAGTGAATTAGCGAAAAAATATCAGAAAGACCCGTTAAGTACCAAGCGTATTGTCGGGTTTTGGGCATCATTACGTTATTCGGTGATCCGAAACCAACGGTTATTAGAGACGGATAAAAAAGCCGTTGATGACGCTCAATTAGCACTGGAAGAGGCACAACAAAGTGGTAAGCAATCTGCAATTGATAAGGCGGCTCGTGCGTATCGTGCAGCAGAAAGGCAGTACCGCTATCGTCAGGAAGATGTGAATAGCACTCAATTTGGCAAAGGGGCGGAAGATGTACCGTTTAAAGTAGGGACAGCAGGCGGCTGGTCTATTCCAGAAGCACAGGCATATATGGCAGGATTGGAAAAACATATTGCGAAAGCTGATATGGAAAAAGTGTTAGCTAATCTCTATGCGATGCAAAAATATATGCTACTGCTTGACTCAAAAAGTGGACGTTACACGCCCGAACAAATTAAGGAATATATGGCTGACCAATATTATGTTCCTTTAACGGGCGATCCAAATATGAGTGAGGACACGGGCTTTATCGGGGGCGTGGGTTCTCGTTCACTCAACATTTCTCGAGACAAAGCGTTAAAAGGACGAACCGCGTCAGAAGCAGAAGATGCGTTTGATGCCGTATGGAAAGCGGTCGGTAAAACAACGACGTTTTATGGCTGGCAACCGTTTAAGCAATCGTTATTTGATAGCTATAATGCGAGAGTGGACGAACTCACCGAAAAAGGAATGGCAGAAAAGTCAGCGAAAGAACAGGCGAGTGCTGAGTTAGGTATATCTGTTCAAAAGCTGATGGGATTAACACGTCCTAATGATAATGTGCTTATTCACAAAGATTTAGGTGAGTATTATGAAATTCATCTACCGGATAATGTTGTGAAGAATCTTAAAGAGGACAACGTAGAAGTGGCTAATCGTTGGACGACTTGGGTTTCAAAACCAACGAGAATGATGGCCCGAGGGGTAACGCAACTGACCTACGATTTTGCCCCGAAAAATATGTTTAGGGATACGTGGGATAAGTCCGATTTAATTCGAGATCAAAAAATCTATGATAAAAACGGTAAAGCATTATCGCAAGCAGCCAAAAACAAAATTGGACGGGCGGTGTGGTTTAATGCGTTAAACCCTAATAAAGGGATTTGGAAAGCCACCAATAAATTTGCACGAGGTCAATCGCTGGATATCAATTCAGACAATGAGGCTGAACGAGCAATGGCACAATTAGTGCAATATGGTGGCTTATCCTCCTTCACCCAAATGATTGCTAAAACGGAAGAAGATTTTATCCAGCAGGTTCGCAGAAAAGGCACAGCCAAAGGTGTTTTTGTTGAACAGTTGGCAGGTTATGTTGAGGCATACAATGGCACGTTTGATTATGTTTCTTCTTTAGCGACCTTTAAAGCATTAGTGGATAATAATGTCGATCCTGAACAAGCGGCGAGTTTAACCTTAGATTTGTCAAACTTCAGAAAAACAGGGACAGCAACGAAAAGTCTGAAAGGATTTTTTATGTTCTTACAACCAAAAATGATGGGAGCTTCTGTCTTATTAAAGAGTTTGAATACCCCGAGCGGTAAACTGCGTTTTGCAAGGCAAGTTACGGCAAGTATGCTGATTTACAATGCACTGGCTCTAGCATTTGCCTCAATGTTTGGTGATGATGAAGCAGGTAATAAATTGGATATGCTGGGTGATATTACAGGCTTTATTCCGATTCCAATCCCTTGGGCAGATGAAAACAGTGAACATAAATTCTGGAAATTACCGCTTGGATTTGGTTCAGCCCAATTAGCGTGGAATATGGCCGTGAATGTGAGCCGTGCAGCTCGTGGTTCAATTTCAGCAACGGATGCCAGTGTGAATGTTGTAACAAACTTCGGTAAGGTCTTTGCTCCTGTATCGCCTTCGGATATTTCGGCATCAAAAGACCCCGTCGCAAAATTGGTACTCACGCTTACCCCAAGTATTGCCTTGCCTGTTATACAACTTGGTTTTAATCGAGATGCGTTCGGACGTCCAATTCATACTACCTTTGAACGTGGCGAGAAAATCAAAGCAGAACAGGGCAAAGCGAACACGGCAGATGCGTGGGAACATATTGCCTTATCGTTGTATGATATGACGGGGGGCGTGATCGATATGTACCCAGAGTCGGTTAAGCATTTAATCAATGGCTATGCGTTGCCGTTAGGCTCATTTAGAGAAGCCACTAATATTCTGATTGAAAACCCGAATCGAGAAAAGTTAGGGAAAACACAGAGACCAGTGCTATTACGTTCTTTGGTCGGTAATGTGAATGAATTTGCTGTTCAAACCACATTCTATGAAGCGATGGAAGAAGCACAAGCTACGCATAAAGCCTATACACGCTTCAAAGAAACAGGGCAATTATCAGACTGGGTTACGCCTGAGAAAATGCAAGAAGTCCGTTTTTATGAATTAGCCCAAAAAAGAACAGGTGAATTACGTTCGCTTAAGGCAAAACGTACAAAGGCACTCAATAAAGGCACACTTTCACAAGATGCCTACGACAAATGGATTAGAGAGGTCTATGTTCCACATACCGATAAAGTCCAACGAGCCTTTGTGAATAAATGGCGAAGAGAACACGGCTTGGATACCACACTCCAATCAGGCACGCCGAAGTTGTAAAATAACAGACCGCACTTTTGGGTGCGGTTTGCTACTTAGTTCAAATTATGTAACAATAAAGGCTTGTGATAGGGGGAAATTATGTCTTCATTAGGATTAGTCAGTTCAGCCATAGCGTCTGCTGTTGCTATTGCACAACCTATTAACTCAAACACTGTTGCACAATATGAAAGTATTCGTCATATTCTTACTACGGAAGAACTAGCCTCAGATGTTGATATTACGGAATTAACTAGCCGTGTATTTATGGCAGAAAGAGCCTTATTTGCCTTGTATCAACTTGCCTCTCGTTATAATGAAATTTTTAAACGATCTCAACATATAGAATGGATGAGTATGTTTAAAGACTCGGCGACATTATTATTTCAGAGCAAGCCGTATGCGGAAGAGAAAAGCGAGCTATCAGAAATATTAGCGGCATTTGAATCTACATTAAATAAAATTACTTATTTATTTAAAGCCTGCGAATATCAAAAACGAGCCGAAGATGTTTTAAATGGCAGATTGTACACAGGTAATCCAGATACAGGTCTAGTTTTTGATGGGAGATTTTCTCGTGAGGAAAAACGTAAGCAACTCTTAGCAAACAGGAGAGTATAATGAAAGTTATACTTTCTCCGCAATTTCAATCAGGTGAGTTAGATGAGGAATATTTTAGGGATCTGCCCTATTTTGATGACCCTCAAATTGAGATGTTGCTTGATTTTATTGAATGCGTGGAGAAAGACTTACCGTTGAAAGGTAAAAATAAAACCTCTTGGCAAGATAATAAGGGTAATGAAATTCCTGATGCAGCGTGGTATAAAATTCATCACTGTTGGCATTACCATTCTGGGCCATATAGAGCTAATAACCACGCTATATATACTTGCCATTTAGAGTGGAATATTAAAGGCTTAACTTCATCTGCGGTTATTCATTATCAAAAATTAAGTGATGATGAGATCTATATTTTGGCTTATTCACCAAAGCATATTCCATTTCCTGATGTAGATATACAAACTAATCCAATGCGAGATAGAGTTTAAGACCACACCAACCGCCCATAACATTAGGCGGTTTTCTTTTGTCTAAATTTTGGATAGAATAAAAGCAGTTTGGTATGAGGGTTGGATCATTGGGGAGATAATAAGTGAAACCTGTATTCTATCGTTGGTTTTATAGGATTTGGGCATATTTTTTACTTCCTATAAATTTTTTGGGGTTGATGTATGTTATTTATGAAGGTGGAAGAGGTGATATAAAATTTCATTTATTTTTAGCACTTATTTTCTTTATTATTTATTTAACTGTTATAAAAAACAAAATAGCATTTTGGATTAATTTTTTATCTATATTCTTTCTGAGTGCTGCAATAATACAATTTCTTCCTCAAATTATAGTATATAAAATGAAGTATTTCTCATTAAATTATTTCCATTCATATAAAGAAATAAAAGATTTTTCTAGCATTGTGGGTTTTGTTTTTTTACTATTATTTTGGTATCTCTGGACTGGAACAGAGAATATTTTTTTGAGTTATAAAGTTCTAAAACCAACGTGGTATGCAAAAAATAACAAGGTAAATCTTACTAATTTATATGATAGGATTAAAGCAATGAAATGCTCTGAAATATTAATAAACCCAATAGTGATTAGTGTTCTTATCGTTATTATTGGTGTAATTATAGCTATTTGGTATTATAGATATTCAGATCCTTATAATCAATGTCAGAGAGAGCTGCGGGCAATGAAACCCAATGCAACTAACATTTACATAATACAGAGCTGTAATAAAATTATGAGAGGTAAATAGATAAATTTTAAGTCCCTATATTTAGGGGCTTTATTTCAATATATTCAGTCGCACATTGTTTTGCTTGTGTTGTTGATGGCATTTTAAATGAAGCCACTACGCCAAATTACTTTTCCAATAATCTCAATGCGTTGATGAGATATTTCAAATGATTGATACATATTATTGGATGCATAGATAATAAAGTTATTTTTATCTCCTACAGCGATATGTCTAGTATAGACATTATCATCGGTCATAACTAAAAAAATATCTTTATTAAAACAGTTATCATTCATGTCATACGTTGTGTTTACAATAAGCGTATCTCCATGTTGTAGTATAGGCTCCATTGAATTACCTTGATATTTATAAGCAAGGAAATTAGAAGGGCTGACATTATTTGGTAATAGAGTATTTGGGATATATAAAAATTCATCTTCATCGAATTCTGTTAGGTAGAATGGAATTTTAGTTAGGTAAACCTCTTCTTGTGTTAAAGACTCAATGAGTGTGGTTAGGTCAATTTTAAGCAGTTCAGCGATTCGCTTTGCTGTCTCAATACGTGGCTTTGCAAGTCCTTTTTCATATTTAGAAATGAGCGTAGGGCTAGTATTCGTTCTCTCGGCAACGTCTTTCTGTGTATAACCTAATTCAGTCCGCTTTTGCTTAAATAGAATTTTAAATGGTAAAGTTTCTTCTTTTTTCATAAAAATCACTTGTAATAAACTTTTAACTTGTATAATATCACTCTTGTTCATTAGATGAACAAGTTTTATAAGCTGATATTATCACAATTTTATAAAGAGGACAAAATTATGAATATCCAAGAAAGAAAACACGTTTCTGCTCAATTACCAATAGAATTGGTTGAATGGGTTAAAGCGAAGGGAAAAGAAAACTACCGCAGTTTTACAAAAGAATTACAGTATTTATTGGAAGAGAGCATGCAAAAGGACCAAGCTAATACTCAATAATGGAAAAGCCTCACCAGCGGCAACTGTTGAGGCTTAGAATGAAAAATCCAACCTTAGAAAGGAAATTTCTATGAATAATCATACTATACAAACTCAAAAAACTCAAATTCAGGCTGAATTTTCAACTTTCAAATTTGATAAAAGTGAAATTCGTACTTTAGTTATCAATAGGGAGCCTTGGTTTGTCGCTAGGGATCTCTGTGATGCTCTTGGTTTAAGTAACTCAAGAATGTCCTTACTAGCCTTAGATGATGATGAGAAGGGAGTAAGTTTAATTTACACCCATGGCGGACAGCAAGAAATGAGCATAGTTTCCGAAAGTGGAATGTACACTTTGATCTTACGTTGCCGTGATGCAGTTAAAAAAGGTTCTATCCCACACAGTTTTAGAAAATGGGTAACAGCAGAAGTTTTACCAACAATTCGCAAAACAGGCAAATATGAAAATAAAACCACAGTAGATGAAAGAACGGGGTTACGAGATGCCGTAAATATGCTTGTAAGTAAAAAAGGGCTAATTTATTCTGAAGCCTATCATTTAGTACATCAGCGTTTTAATGTGCAATCAATCGAAGAACTTACATCAGAGCAGTTGCCAATGGCAGTAGAGTATGTTCATAAACTTTGTTTAGAAGGTGAGTTGATTATTGATGAACCTAAACAACTAAATAATTGCACGATAAAAGAAGAAGAAGCATTGCATATTATCGTTAATCTCTTTCATTCTCTTAATGGAGCTTACGATATGGGTGAAAAGATACGGAATAACGCTCCACATATCGGACGAGAAATTGACAAAGAGCTAGGAGGTTATCATATCTACAACTTGAACGAACCTACTCACCAAGCTTTGGCAAAAGCTCGCAAATACATTCAAGCCAAAAGCGAACGAATTATGTTCGTCAAAGGAATGTTGAGCTTACTTGAAGAACCAAAACGAATTGCAAATTAAATAGATTAACCCACCGCTTGTAGCGAAAGTTACAGGCGGTTTTTTTATACCTAAAATAAGGAGAATTATGGCAAACCCCTATGAAAAAGAAATTGAAGAACTACGAGATAAATCAGATAAAGAGAGTAATAAACAAGCCCTCTATCAAAAGTATAAATCGCTTTACAATCCTTATTCTACTAAACAGCAAGATGACTTTGTTAAAGAGTTGATCAACCAGTTTGGAGAATATATTTAGAAAGCTCATTACTTGTACTTACATTATTTGAATGAGGAGATTTAATTATGGCAGATGAAGGACTAATTGCAGCGGCAGGAACAGTCGCAGCAGGTGCTGCTATTCTGTATGCAACAGCAGGTGAAGTTGATTGTAACAAAATAAAAGAGGAGATTGAGAAACTTCCAGCGTCTAAGGAAAAATTAACAGATGCTTCTGCAAAAGCAAGAGCATTGGCCATGTCCGATTATGCGTGTAAATACTTTAATGCGGTGAAAGAAAATGCTCGTATGAATATGATAATCGCACTAATTCAACAGGCTGCTTCATTTTACATTGCCGATAAACAGCACGATATTGCTAAACAAGCACAACGTCGTTTTGATGAAATATGGCATAACCAACGAGATAAAGCCGATAAATTATTTGATCATTGGGAGCAGAATGGAAAACCAGTTGAAGCAAGCATGTTGGCAGATTTGAGTTCAAGGCAGTATGTCGTAGATTATGAAACGGCAAAAAATCGAGCTATTGTCAATGCACGCAGTGAATTTGCTCGAGCAAGAGATAAAGTACGCCGTGAAAGTAATATTCATTGTGTTGGGGCAACTCGCACGGCATTACGCCAGTTGCAAATTGCAGAAGCAAAAGCAGCAGTGCTAGCTACTAATTCAGCTATTCGTTTTGAAGAAGAACGTAAACATCAACGTGAATCACAATATCGTGAAGAGTCCTTTAAGTGGGCTTCATTAATTCAAGGTGCATTAACTGGAAGCAGTAATGCAATTAGAACAGCACAGCAAGCAGCTGCAGCAGCAGGAAGTATCAATCCTTATGAAGGGTGGAGTAATTCCGTATCGAGTTTAAGTGCTATTGGAGGTGCATTAGGAAATATGAATGGAGCTACATTTGGGGCATTAAATGCGGGCGTATCAGGAATGTCATCAGCAGGATTTTGGGGAAGTGCTTAAGGAGGCAAAATGAGACCAATTCAAATTGATCGCAAGGTCGCAAAAACAACATTTCAAATTGAAAATTGTAGTAATACAAAAGAGGCAACAATTGAAATCACTCGAGTAGGCGGGGGAGATACGATTATTTATCCCGCTTTTGAAATGGACGCAAATACCGTTACGTTTATGTGGGATAACGCATTGTATAGGGCAAGAGAAGGACGGTATCAAGGCATTATTCGTATTGATGGCTGTAAACCTTTTTGTGTACCCATTCATATAGGTTGTGCGTGCAATATGGGGAACAATGAAAATGGTTACTTTACTTCTAATGAATGTTTGGGGTGTTAAATGAAATACAAATGGTTAAATGGTTATTCAACTAGTTTAAGTGGAAAACTAAATGCAACAGATGGTATCTTGCCTATCACAAATGCGAGAGAGCTTGCCGAAAAGTTGGGGGAAGATCACACTTACTTGGTAATCAATGACGGAACAGGAGCAGAAATAGTTAAAGCCTATGCTTTTGGTAATGAAGTCAAAATTGAGCGTGGGAAAGATGGTTCATCAGCCAAAGCATTCCCGATGGGAAGTTGTGTAAAGTGGGAATTTACTCAATCAGCTTTTAACGATTTAGGTTGCCCGAGCAACGAAAACAGTGAGTGCTGTAAATGTTGCGAGCATTGATTTATTGTTAAAAATTCAGTATGATTCTTCTAAGTAAAAGCTGGTCGATGAAATAAGAGTTTAAAAATACTTGATACCAAATTTGCACCATATAAGTGATAAAGCATTGATTTACAATGTATTAAGTTGCTCGCCCAGAGCACCAAGTAATGAAGGAAGGCCTTAACCAACTTGGTTAAGGCTTTTTTATTATAATAGTTAGTCTATGTGAGAAGGGTAGATGATGAAGAAGCACCATATTGAAACATTGATTTCACCTGATGATGTTAAGCAACGTATTAAAGAGCTAGCGAAGGAAATTAATCATTATTATCAGCATAATCACGGAAAGAATCTCGTAGTTGTAGGGTTATTACGAGGTTCTTTTATGTTTATGGCTGATTTAGTGCGTGAGTTAAAAATCCCAGTTGAGGTCGATTTTTTAACAGCCTCAAGTTATGGTGTAAATACAGAATCAAGCCGTGATGTAAAAATTTTAAAAGATTTAGACGGCGAGATTTATGGTAAAGATGTATTGTTAGTAGAGGATATTATTGATACAGGCTTTACTTTAAGTAAGGTCAAAGATATTTTAAAATTGCGAGAGCCTAAATCGATTGCTATTTGTACATTATTAGATAAACCTTCTCGCCGTGAGGTCGATGTGCCAGTAGAATGGATTGGTTTTGCGATTCCTGATGAATTCGTTGTAGGCTATGGGATTGATTATGCACAGCATTATCGTAATTTAGATTATATTGCAAAAGTGATCATTGACGAGTAATTGCAAGATTTTTTATAAAGTAATCGCTTGTAAATAGGGCTAGTAATATTATTACTAGCCCTATTATCTCTATATCAGCAATAGAATTAGATATTAACTGTAACAGGAATCTTAGATTTTGTTACACCTGCCATTTCTCTAAGGTCGTCCATTTTATTAATCGTAATATATTTACCTTGTACACTAATTAAACCACTTTTCTGGAATCGTCCTAGTAGGCGACTAATTGTTTCAATAGTTAGTCCAAGATAGTTACCAATATCGCCTCTTGTCATTGTTAAACGAAATTCTCTAGCAGAAAATCCTCGTTCAGAATAACGTTGAGAAAGGTTATAAAGAAATGCTGCAAGTTTTTCTTCGGCATTCATTTTTGAAAGCAATAGGATCATCTCTTGATCATTTTTGATTTCACTACTCATTAAACGCATAATTTGATGACGAATGCGGGGCATTTTTCCTGCAAGGTCATCTAAAATTTCAAAAGGAATTTCACAGATCATTGAAGTTTCTAAGGCTTGAGCAAAACCAACGTGTTTCATATCCATAATGGCATCGAAACCAATTAAATCACCAGGGAGATGGAATGCAGTAATTTGTTCTTCACCATTTTCACTAATGGTATAAGCTTTAATTGTACCAGAACGAATAGCATAAATGGCTTTCAATTCATCACCAGATTGAAAGAGAATTTGGGATTTTTGAATTGGCTTTTTCCGCTCAATGATATTATCTAATTGAGTTAATTCGTGTTCATTTAGGGCAAAAGGCAGACATAACTGGTTGATGCTACAATTTTGGCAATGGATTGTACAAGTTGTCCTGCCTGTTATTTTTTGATCGGATACAATTTTCATAGTATGCTTGTAATAAAAAGACCCTTAAATTGATTTAGGGCAAATTTTAGCATTTTTTTGATACATTTAGAACTAATAAATTTTAACAGGACACAGGTAGGTAATAGATATGCCAGTAGAAAAATTAACAAAAAAGCGGTTAATCCAAATTGTAGCAATGCTCGTCATTTTAATTATAGCGTTTATTTATCGAACTTATACCCATAGTTGAACTAAAAGGGCATTATGCCCTTTTATTATTTATTAAGTTTTTCTTTATAGTGATAGCGACAAACAGATAAATAAGTATCGTTGCCCCCAATTTGAATTTGTTCACCATCAACGATAGCATCGCCATTTTCATTGATACGTAGGACAAAATTTGCTTTACGTCCACAATAGCAAATCGTTTTAAGCTCTTCGAGTTGATCTGCCCAAGCTAATAAATAATGGCTGCCTTCAAATAGTTCTGCTTGAAAATCAGTGCGTAAACCATAGCATAGGACAGGAATTTTTAATTTATCAACAACTTCAGTGAGTTGATAGACTTGATCTTTCGTTAAAAATTGTGCTTCATCAACTAAAATGCAGTGTAATTTT
The DNA here is from genome assembly GCF_013377275.1 of Vespertiliibacter pulmonis. Lineage (NCBI taxonomy): Bacteria > Pseudomonadati > Pseudomonadota > Gammaproteobacteria > Pasteurellales > Pasteurellaceae > Vespertiliibacter > Vespertiliibacter pulmonis. Next base: position 1,816,588 of record NZ_CP016615.1, on the reverse strand, counting down.
TTTGTATTATGGTGCTCATTAATTTCCATCAAGAGATCTGTCGTTGAATGAAAAATATTAGCATCTTGCATAATCCCAATACGGGAAGCGACTTTACCAATCCCATAACGTCCATCAATAGCAGCGGTATAAACTAACGTGTTCATTCCTCGTTCTTGATAATTATAGGAAGATTGTAGCAATGTTGTGGATTTTCCTGCATTCATTGCAGAGTAGTAAAAATAGAGTTTTGCCATAATTACACCAATAAAAAACGGCTAATATCTAAATTAGCCGTTTATCCGTTCATAGAAAATTAAACGTTATCAATTTGACCTAAAAGTGAACGTAAACGGTCTTGGAAACCTTGATGTTCTGCTTTTAATTGTTCATGCTCTTTACGTAAAGTTTCATTAGCACGGTTAGCATCGTCATTTTTACCTTTTAATTCTTCTACTTCTAATTGAAGTAATTGAATTGTTTCAACAGCTTGTTTAATTTTGTTTTCGAGTTGATCGAGAACTTCGATAGACATAATGTTTCCCTCTTTATAATTCACTATAATAATGTTGAGATGTAAAGAATTGTACTCTAATCTGACCGCTATTTCATTATAAAGTTTTGAAATACTGGTAAAAAAATCCCCTAACGAACATTAGGGGAGATTAAATTATTTCACACGAGAAACATATTCGCCTGAACGAGTGTCAACACGGATCACTTCGCCAATTTGAACGAATAGCGGAACACGAACCACAGCACCTGTGCTTAATGTTGCTGGTTTACCACCTGTGCCTGCGGTATCACCTTTTAAGCCAGGATCGGTTTCGATTACTTCTAATTCTACGAAATTAGGTGGAGTAACTGAAATTGCTGTGCCATTCCATAATGTGATGATACAGTCGGCTTGATCAACTAACCATTTATGGTTATCGCCCAATGCTTTCGCATCAACTGAAATTTGTTCAAAAGTTTCTGGGTGCATAAAATACCAGAAATCATCATCTTTGTAAGAGTAAGTATAGTTGTAATCAACAACATCAGCAGCTTCAACGGTATTTCCTGATTTGAAGTTGATCTCTAATACTTTACCAGAGATTAATTTACGGATTTTTGTACGGGTAAAAGCTTGCCCTTTCCCTGGTTTTACGAATTCGTTTTCAATAATAACGCAAGGTTCGCCATCTTGGATAAATTTTAAACCTGGTTTAAAGTCGTTCGTGCTGTAACTAGCCATTTTATTCCTCAGAATAGTAAATAGAGCCTAAATAGGCTGAAATAGAAAGGTAATATAATACAACAAAATTGAATAATGGTTAAAAAATTTCTTTACAGTGGCGCTCGATTTATTTTCAGGTATAATCCACCGACTTTTTAACCTTTAGAATGGATTTAAGTAATACAATGAAAAAATTAATGATTTTAGCGGTAATTACCGCACTTTCAGTTGCAACGGTAGCAGAAGCAAAACGTGGCGGTGGCTTTAGAATGATGAAAAGTAAACCACAAACGAGCCAACAACAAAAAAGACCTGATGCAGATTTCAACAATACGCCTAATGCAATGCCAAACAATGCAGCAACACAGGCACAAAGTGGTAACCGAATGGGGAATTTTGTAACGGGTGCAGCCGCTGGTTATTTATTAAGTAATATGTTATCACCAACAGAAGCACAGGCTCAGCAACAAGCGGTAGGTTCTACACTAGATTCTGCAAATCCTGCGGCTAATGTGCAAACCTTTAAACAACTTGATCCAACTGATCCAAATCTGATTGAACGCAATGCTAGCTATGCTCGTTATTGTTTAGGCGGAGTACAATACATTGTAAATGGTTCAAAAGCGATTGCCTTGATGGACAGCCAAAATCAGCCGCAACGTTGTGTAATTGAAAAATAGTTAAATAAAACAGTATTTCTGCCGTAAATGATACCGATTTCAATCACAAAATATGATGATAAACCATTATGGTTACAAGATCTAGCTGACGCTTTTAACGATCCTGTGATGTTGTTGAGCTATCTTGAGCTAGACCCTGATCACTTTACGGCAGATATTCAGGCTCGCAAACTGTTTGCAGTTCGTGTGCCTCGCCCTTTTGCAGAAAAAATGCAAAAAAATAATCCGAGAGATCCGCTATTTTTACAAGCAATGTCGCTTCAAAATGAATTTTTGCAAGCGGACGGTTTCGTCAAAGATCCTCTTGAAGAACAACATTCTCCTGCTCCAAATATTCTGCATAAATATCATAATCGCTTGTTATTTATGTTGAAAAATAGCTGTGCAATTAACTGTCGTTACTGTTTTCGTCGCCATTTTCCCTATTCTGAGGTGAAAAGTGGTAAAGCCGTTTGGCAACAAGGGATTGCTTATATCCAGGAGCATAAAGAATTGGAAGAAATTATTTTGTCAGGCGGTGATCCGCTAATGGCAAAAGATCAAGAAATTGATTGGATTTTGACTGAGCTTGAGCAAATTTCCCATATAAAAACGGTGAGAATTCACACTCGTTTGCCTGTGGTTATCCCGAATCGCATTACCACTGAATTGACTGACCGTTTGTCGAAATCGCCTTTAAATATCGTATTAGTAACGCATATCAATCACGCTAATGAAATTGATGAAACGTTTGCGGAAAAAATGGCAATGCTTAAACAAGCCGGGGTAGCATTGCTTAATCAATCTGTATTGTTAAAAGAGGTGAACGATAATGCCGAAATACTGAAAGCATTGAGTGATAAGCTTTTTAGCTACGGTATTTTGCCCTATTATTTACATTTGCTTGATAAAGTAGAAGGGGCGAGCCATTTTTATCTTGATGATAAAACAGCATTTGCCATTTATAAACAGCTTCAGCGTATTACATCGGGCTACCTTGTTCCTAAACTTGCTCGAGAAATTGCTTTTGAGCCAAATAAAACCTTGATGTCAGCTAATTAGGTCGTTACTTTTCGTTCTGCTATATAATCTGCGTGGCAAATTGCAAAAATAGCCCCAAATCTTACCGCTTGCTATGCTAAAATCAGTGAAATTTTTTGATTAGGATTTCCCCCAATGAGCAAGCAGTCTAAACCCTTCATTATTCATTCCCCATTCAAACCTGCAGGTGATCAGCCCACTGCTATTGCTAAATTAGTTGAGGGCTTAAATGATGGGCTGGCTCATCAAACATTACTCGGCGTAACAGGATCAGGTAAAACATTTACCATTGCTAATGTGATTGCGACACTTAATCGCCCTGCAATGTTGCTTGCCCCAAACAAAACCCTTGCGGCACAGCTTTATGCTGAAATGAAAGCATTTTTCCCTGAAAATGCGGTGGAATATTTTGTCTCTTACTATGATTATTATCAGCCTGAAGCCTATGTGCCGAGTAGCGATACTTTTATCGAAAAAGATGCCTCAATCAATGAACAAATTGAACAAATGCGACTGTCTGCAACAAAATCTTTCCTTGAACGGCGAGATACTATTGTGGTTGCATCGGTTTCAGCAATTTACGGCTTAGGTGATGTCAATGCTTATATGCAGATGATGTTACATTTACAGGTGGGGGCTATTATTAACCAGCGTACTATTCTAACCCGTCTTGCCGAGTTGCAATATACCCGTAACGACCAAGCTTTTCAGCGTTCAACTTTCCGAGTGCGTGGTGAAGTGATTGATATTTTCCCTGCTGAATCGGACGACATAGCGGTACGAGTAGAACTCTTTGATGATGAAATTGAAAATCTTTCGCTATTTGACCCGCTTACAGGGCATAGTTTAGGCAAAGTGCCACGTTACACCATTTACCCTAAAACGCACTATGTAACCCCAAGAGAGCGAATTTTAGCAGCGATTGAGCAGATAAAAGTTGAGTTAGCAGAACGTCGATCTTACTTTATTCAAGAAAATAAATTGTTAGAAGAACAACGCCTTGCACAGCGAACCCAATTTGATATTGAAATGATGAATGAACTTGGTTATTGCTCAGGTATTGAAAATTACTCACGCTATCTTTCAGGCAGAAATGCGGGCGATCCCCCGCCAACTTTATTTGATTATATGCCTGCCGATGGCTTACTGATTATTGATGAATCCCACGTTACCGTGCCACAAATTGGCGGAATGTACCGTGGCGACCGAGCCAGAAAAGAAACGCTAGTACAATATGGCTTTCGTTTGCCCTCTGCATTAGATAACCGCCCCCTGCGTTTTGAAGAGTTTGAACAACTTTCACCACAAACCATTTATGTCTCTGCAACCCCAGGAGCTTATGAACTAGAAAAAAATCCCGATGTCATCGACCAAGTGGTACGCCCGACAGGGCTACTTGATCCCATTATTGAAGTTCGCCCCGTGGCGACACAGGTTGATGATCTTCTTTCGGAAATTCATAAACGGGTAGCCGTAAATGAACGGGTACTCGTTACCACGCTGACTAAAAAAATGGCGGAAGATCTCACCGATTACCTTGACGAACACGGCGTTCGAGTGCGTTATCTACATAGCGATATTGATACGGTGGAACGGGTAGAAATTATCCATGATTTACGAATGGGAATGTTTGACGTACTGGTTGGGATCAACTTATTGCGAGAGGGGCTAGATATGCCCGAAGTCTCTCTCGTTGCCATTCTTGATGCTGATAAAGAGGGTTTTCTTCGTTCTGAACGTTCTCTTATCCAAACTATTGGGCGGGCAGCCCGTAACTTAAACGGCAAAGCGATTCTTTACGGTGATCGGATAACAAATTCAATGCAAAAAGCGATAACTGAAACAGAACGCCGCCGAGAAAAACAGATAGAACATAATTTACAAAATGGCATTACGCCACAGGCCTTAAATAAAAAAGTCGGTGAATTGCTTGATATTGGTCAGAGCGACAAACCGAAAAAAGGCAGAAAATCTGCGAAACTGAATGAAGATCAAACCGCTTACAGCCCGAAATCTCGCAAAGAACTTGAAAAAGAATTGAAAGTTTTAGAACAAGAAATGAAAACCTACGCTCAAAACTTAGAGTTTGAAAAAGCTGCCACTGTAAGGGATAAAATTCAGCAGTTGAAAATATATTTATTAGATATAACCAGTTAATCCTTGGACAAAAATAGATTAAAATTTCTTTGAGGTATGGACTATTATTTGTAATAGTCCTTGGTAGGATTATATAAATAATTTATTAGAATCCCACTTATTTATATTACAAGTATGGTAGATATTCTAAGTTTAGCTTGTAGATATATTTGTCGGTAATTTATATAACTCTTTTTTTATAGCTTGAGCAATTTCAAATGCTAGATTTACTGGGACAGCATTACCAATCATTTTATATGCATCATTAGTATTTTTGTAGATGAATATAAAGTCATCGGGGAAGCCTTGAATACGAGCTATTTCTCGAATAGTCATTCTGCGATATAAGTGCTCTTTTCCTGCAACAAACCGATAGTCATTTACTCCATGTTTTTCCATTTTAGGAGCTTGAGGATGGAGCTGACATTGTCTTCCTGATGCTTGTACAGTAAAGCCTTGCTCATCCCATGCTTTTACTCTATTACGACTCATAAAAATAGGAGAAAAACTACCTGTAAAATATTCATTATTATTAATGGCTTTGGGGTTCATTTTATTTTGAGCTAAAGCTGGAACAGCTGTATCCTTTAAATCCCAAATAATATCTTTTAGTGAAATTTTCTTTTTATTATCAGTGGTAGATCCAATAGGAAAACTAAAATTAATTTTTAAATCTTTACGAAAGCCAATATAAAAAACTCTTTTGCGTTCTTGAGGAACGCCATAATCTTTTGCGTTAACCATTGTTAAAGTTACATCATATCCACATTCGTCAAACATTTTTAATATATTTTGAACAGCTTCATTATGACGATTAGCAAGCATTCCTCTGACATTTTCAGCAAGAAAAAATTTAGGCTGTTTGTCTTTTAATATACGAATGTAATCAAAAAAAAGTTGACCTCGACTATCGTTAATACCACGTAAAGAGCCAGCTTCAGACCAAGACTGGCAAGGTGGTCCGCCAATAATGCCATCAATTTCATTAGGAAAATTTTCTTCTTTGATGTTACGAATATCACCTTCAATTAAGACAGTGTCAGGGTGATTTGCTTTAAATGTAGCCCAAATGGTCTTATCGTATTCATTTGCTACACAAATTTCAAAACCTGCTTTTTTAAAGCCTAAGTCTAAACCGCCACATCCGCTAAATAAGCTAATAATTTTCATTTCTTCCTTATTGGTAATATGTTATTAATTTCGCATTTTTTAACTTTGCTGGATTATTAGGATCTTTGATTTTTATATCAATAATATTAAGATTATCATTATCATTAACTAATTCTAATAAATCTTGTGTATTATTAAAGCTATTCCATTTTTGCTCATTAATAATAGCCATAAAGTTAAAATTATTTGAAAAAGATCTTGTATAAATATAGTTAAATACATTCCAAGGGTTTTCAATTCCCCACATTCCTCTTACCCTTAAATAAGTTATTCCTAGAGGATCAATTTTATTGATTCGACCTAATTCTTTTGTAAAAGAAAATTCTACGCCAGGGATACTTTCTACTCCGTTTTTAATAGTTGATTTTATTTTTGAATAGCAATCTTCTGTTGCACAGTAATCATCACCATAGACGATTGATAAATGTTTAAGATGAGAATTATCAACTATACCAACAATATACATTAAATCTTTTTCTGTCCAATTTTCAGCATTTCTACAAGCATTAGAGATCATAGAGCTATTTGCGAGCAACTTTGATTTTGGATAACTACTATTAAGTGCTAAATAAGAGTTATTATTCTTAATTTTCTTAACTTCAATAGCATCACCATTTTTTAACATTATATCAGGAGGGTTCGAGTTATTTCCTAGATAAGAAAATATCTCAGCTCTTTTTTCTAAGCGTTCTATTTCGGGCAAATTAAAAGTATTTGCAAAAAGATCTTTTACATATTCTTCAAGGGCATCACCTGCTTGATTTGCACGATTATTACTTTGGTAATGTGTAACTAATTCAGTAATGGGATTATTTATTAGGTTAATAATTGCATTAATAAGATTCATATACTAATCTCCTAAATTTAGGAGATTAGTATACCAAAATTTATTTACTATATTTACTAATTGTAGTATAAAAATTATACAGTTAGAGTGAAGTTCATCTTTAACAGAAATCTTGTTAATTAAAACTGGTAACTCACGCCAGCGTTGATTGTCGTGCCAGTTAATTTTTGTTTACGGGCTAGGTCGTGGCTTAGGTAAGCGGTGAGTTGTAATGGAAGTGTTGCAAATTGGTAATTTGCCCCTGCTTGCATATTTACCCAACTACGATCAGTCGTTGGCAGTTGTACGTTAAATCGACTGCCATTTAAGCCCACATTCAAGGTTTGGGCTTTGTGTAACCAATTTTTCACCCAGCGAGCTGATATAAACGGCTGGAATTGTTGCCCTTGATAGCGATATTCTGTGCCAATTCCTGTTTTGAGTTGATTAGTTTTTTGTTCGTCAAACTGTAATTGAGTGGCACTTTTTTGCTGTTCGCCAAAGGCGGAAATTTTACTATTACTGTAAGTGAGATCCGCCAGAGCAGAAACAAAGTGTTGCTCAATTTTCCATTCATAGCCACCAAATAATGAGGCAGAAATAGTTGAGCCGTTTGTGTTGCCTTGTTGAGTATGAATTGATGAGCCTAACTGTACTGAGCGTTGTGTATCGAAATCAGAGCTACTGATTTGTAAGCTCGAACCAAGCCACCAATTATTGGCATCATAGCGTAAGGCGGTGTTAATCGCTTTAGTTTTGCTATCTGCTTTGGTTGAACCGAGTGAGCCTTTCTGATTTTGTTGGCTGAAAATGGCACTAAATTGCCATTCAGGCGAAAATTGTGCTTTTAGCCCAACGTGTACACTGTGTCCGTCTTTTTGTTGTTGGTAGCGAGAAATAGCACTAACACTCTGTTCTGCTTGGCGTTGAAAGCGGTTAAGGTTACTTTCATTACGAGCAATATCAAGGGCGATTTCGCTGTTTTGTTCAGCTAAACGGGTGAGGATTGCCATCTCTTTCGGTGAGTTGAGCGTGGTGTAGATATAATCTGCCATCACTTTGTGAGCGAGTAAATTGGGGTGAAAACTATCAGCAAAAAGCATTTGATCTGCATTGGCGTTTGTTGGCGTACATTGTGCTTGCGTGGTGCTTTGGCAGGCTGTCCCTACGGTATTGGTAAGCCCATAGGCTTCGGGGCGATCTAATAAATCTTTAAATAGAGCATCAATGTCTAAGCGAACGATATTTCCGCCCACTTTGTTTAATGCGGTTGTTGTAAATTGATTAAACAATGTGGTTGCTTGAGTTGCTTGTTGTGCCATTTGTTGGTATTGCTGAACAAGGGCTTGAGTTATAGTTTCTTGATCAATTTTGCTTGCAAGTGCCGTACCAAGTGGGCTTGCATAAAGGGCTTTCACACTGTTTCTTAACACATCTAACCGTGAATTTTCAAAATCAGCTAAAGAATGTTGGGTTGATACATTAAGTACCTGTGCATTCGCTCTCAACGCAGTTTGGAAAGAATTTGCAATAAATTCTGCTATTTGGGGGGTGGTAAATGCAGTGGCTTGCTGTTTAATGGCATCTGTAACAGACTGCGTAAACAGTTGGAAGAGCGATGGGGTGTAAACTACGTTTGGCACGGTTGGGAAAACAGCCGTTTCAACACCTGCTTGGCGTAACGTTGCCCATTGTGTAGCAGTTGCTGTTGCCGATTCTTTTGCCCCGTCTAATAACATATCAATGGGGGCAGTGCTTGCTAATGCACGTTGTAAAATTGCAGCAATATCATTGCCACCCGCCCACACAATATGTAAATCTGCAGGGTTTGCTCCCTTTTCTAAATAGTGTTGTATCTGTTTTTGAACAACGACATTCGGTTGAATAGCCGTGTAAGCACTATTTGAACCGACAGCAACACCACCACTGTAAGCGTAGTTTGTTCCCCCTTCACTTGATGCTTTTAAGGTTTGTCCAAGCTGTTCGGCTAATAATTCGTTATATAGCGGGTTTGCTTTGTCATTTTTATAATAGCTTGCTTTGTGATTCCAATTTTTCTGCCCGATGTCGCTCAAACTATCGCCAAATATGACAACATTTTGTGCAAGCACTGAAGTGCTGATGGCTGAAATAGCTAAGGTTAGGGCTGTTTTTTTCATTGTTGCGATAGGATTTCTCATTACATTTCCTTACGTTATAAAGAGTTAAATAAGCGGTGGGATCACCAAAATTTTGTATTTTAACGTAAATTTCACGAAAAACTGGTTAGAGCAGTAGGAAGTTTTATGCTTGTTGTTATGGAAAATCAGTAAAAAGATCCCTTTATTCAATTTAAAGTGAACTGGGTTATGAATGGAAAGGTTCTCATTGATTGTACTTTAGACTTCTTTATAATAGGGCAGATGAAGGTATTTCCCTTAAATTAGATAACTCGGAGCTATAATGGCGAAAAAAATTGACCCTGCAAACGTAACGGAATTGGTGAAGTTACTGGGTGGAAAAGAAAATATTGCAACTTTGACACACTGTATTACACGCTTGCGTTTTGTTTTGAACGATGAAAGTAAAGTGGATAGTAAAGGTATTGAAGCCTTGCCAATGGTAAAAGCAAACTTTGCAACGGGCGGACAGTATCAGGTAGTAATCGGGCAAGAGGTCGGCGACTATTATAAACTTGTGTTGCAACAAACGGGGCTAGCAAGTGTAGATAAAGAGCAAGTTAAATCGGCTGCTCGCCAAAACCAGAAATGGTATGAAAGTGCAATTTCACATATGGCAGATATTTTCATTCCATTATTACCTGCCTTAATTAGTGGCGGTTTAATTTTGGGGTTTCGTAATGTGATTGGCGACATCAAAATGTTTGATGATGGCACAAAAACATTGGTGGAAATTAGTACCTTTTGGGCGAGTATGCATTCGTTCCTGTGGTTAATTGGTGAAGCAATTTTCTTCTTTTTACCTGTTGGGATCTGCTGGTCTATTGCTAGAAAAATGGGAACATCACCTATTCTAGGAATTATTCTTGGTATCACTTTAGTTTCTTCCCAGCTAATGAATTCTTATGCGTTAGGTTCGCAAGTGCCAGAAGTGTGGGACTTCGGGTTGTTCTCCATCGATAAAGTTGGCTATCAAGCTCAAGTAATTCCTGCAATTATGGCGGGTTTAATGCTTTCTTATATTGAACGTTTTTTAACAAAAGTCGTCCCTGATTTTCTCAATTTAATTATTGTTCCTGTAACTTCTATCATTGTAGCGGTTTTCCTTGCTCACGCAATTATTGGTCCTATCGGGCGTGAAATTGGTAATGGGGTAGCCTATGTCGTTAAATTAGCAATGACAGGAGATTTTGCTCCAATCGGTGCGACATTATTTGGCTTTTTATATGCGCCATTAGTTATTACAGGCGTACATCAAACAACGTTAGCAATTGATTTTCAAATGATCGGCAGCATTGGTGGCACGCCTGTTTGGCCACTAATTGCGTTGTCCAATATTGCACAAGCCTCGGCTGTTGTTGCTATATTGATTATGGCAAAAAAAGCGAAAGTTCGTGAAGTTGCAGTGCCTGCGGCGTTATCTGCCTATTTAGGGGTAACAGAACCTGCTATGTATGGTATCAATTTAAAATACCGCTTCCCGATGCTGTGTGCAATGATTGGCTCGGCGTGTGCAGGGTTAATTTGTGGATTATCAGGTGTCTTAGCAAGTAGTATTGGTGTGGGGGGATTACCAGGTATTCTTTCTATTCAACATCAATTCTGGGGCGTTTATGCCATTGCAATGATTGTTGCGATTGTTGTACCAATTATTTTGACAATGATTGTCTTTAAACGAAAATCTCTTCAGGGTGATGTCATCTAGGCTTTGTGAAACAAGCGGTAAGATCCGCAGATCATTTTGTAAAACAGGGAAATTCAACTTTCCCTGTTTTATTTATTGAAAAATATAAAAAATAAATAGGAACGTAAATGGAAAATAAAAATTGGTGGAAAAACGGGGTAATTTATCAGATTTACCCAAAATCGTTCCAAGATACAACAGGCACTGGAACGGGTGATATCCAAGGTATTATCAAGCGGTTAGATTATCTCCATACATTAGGCGTTGATGGTATTTGGATTACCCCGATGTATGTTTCACCTCAAATTGATAATGGTTATGATATTGCCAATTACCGTGAAATTGATCCTATTTACGGCACAATGGCAGATTTTGAACAGCTTATTCACGAAGCCCATCAACGAAATATCAAAATTGTAATGGATATGGTGTTTAACCACAGTTCAACATTCCATCAATGGTTTATAGAAGGTGAAGACCCACAAAGCCAATACCATAATTACTACATTTGGCGTGAGCAGCCAACGAACTGGCAGTCTAAATTTGGTGGCTCAGCGTGGAAATGGTCAGACAAAGCACAAAAATATTATTTACATCTTTTTGCACCTGAACAAGCAGATCTTAACTGGGAAAATCCTGTATTACGGGCAGAATTATTTGATATTTGCAAATTTTGGGCGGAAAAAGGCATTGATGGATTACGGTTAGATGTGGTGAATTTAATTTCAAAACCAACTCATTTTGAAGACGATTTTGATGGCGATGGCAGACGTTTTTATACAGACGGCCCGCATATTCACGAGTATCTACAACTGCTTAATCAAAAAGCGTTATCCCCTTATGGTTTAATGACGGTTGGGGAAATGTCATCTACCAAACTAGAGCATTGCCAACGTTATGCTAATTTGGACGGGACAGAATTATCAATGACGTTTAATTTTCATCATCTGAAAGTGGATTACCCGAATGGGGAAAAATGGACGTTTGCTAAGCCAAATTATGTAGAACTTAAAGCCATTTTTAACTACTGGCAACAGGGAATGTATCAAAAAGCGTGGAATGCGTTGTTTTGGTGTAATCACGATCAACCTCGCATTGTATCTCGTTTTGGTGATGAGGGGCAGTATCGCACTATTTCGGCTAAAATGTTAGCAATGGTATTACACGGAATGCAAGGCACGCCTTATATTTATCAAGGGGAAGAAATTGGAATGACAAATCCAAATTTCACGACCATTGAAGATTATCGAGATGTAGAAAGCCTCAATGCCTATCAAATGTTGCAAGACAAGCGGTTAGATCCTGACGAAATTTTGCAAATTTTAGGGCAGAAATCTCGAGATAATAGCCGAACGCCAATGCAGTGGGATAGTTCTATTCACGCAGGTTTTAGTGCTGGGATACCGTGGATCAACGTGGCAAAAAATTACCTAGAAATTAATACAGAACAGGCATTAGCGGATAAAAACTCGGTATTTTATACTTACCAAACACTGATTAAATTGCGGAAAACATTGCCAATTTTTACTGAGGGGAATTACCAAGATCTCGCCTCAGAGGCAACGCATTTATGGGCGTATCTACGTCAATCTAATAATGAAAAATTGCTCGTAATTGCTAATTTAAGTGCGGATAATCAATCATTTACGCTTCCTGCTGAATGGCTTGCGGTGAATGATTACTGCTTGCTAAATAATTATGACTATTTAGAAAAAGTTGATGAAAATCTTTATTTACAGCCTTATCAAGCGGTCTATTTGTTCAAAGAAATAGCGAAAGCGTAATATTGCTCTTTTTATGAATAAATATAAAAAAGCCCCTTTATTTGAAGGGGCTGAATATGAGCAGAAATTATTCAACGGTAACTGAGTTGATAATAACGTCTTCTTTTGGCACATCTTGGTGGAAACCGCTATTACCAGTTTTTACCCCTTTGATTTTATCAACGATGTCCATTCCTTCAACCACTTCGCCAAATACAGCGTAACCCCAGTCTTGCACAACTTCACGCCCGTGCATTTCTTTCGCACGGTAGTCTAAAAATGTGTTATCCGCTACGTTAATAAAAAATTGTGAAGAGGCAGAATGCGGATCAGAAGTACGAGCCATAGCAAGCGTGCCTCGTTTATTGCTTAATCCGTTATTTGCTTCATTTTTTATTGAGGCACGGGTTGGTTTTTCACGCAAACCAGGTTCCATACCGCCCCCTTGGATCATAAAGCCGTCAATCACTCGGTGAAAGATCGTGCCGTTATAAAATCCTTCTTTACAATAAGTTTCAAAGTTTTCAGCGGTAATGGGTGCTTTTTCAAAATTGAGGGCAATTTTAATGTCGCCAAAATTGGTGTGTAATGTAATCATCGGTTGTTCCTTATTTGATGAGAGAAAATAAGTGGCTATTATTAAAAAGTTTAACTGAAATTGCAAAAAATAATGCGAAAAGCACCGCTTGTTTGTTATATTATCGCCCTTTATTAGTACTTATTTGTAATCCATTGAGGACACTATGCTCAAAATATATAACACTCTAAAACGTGAAAAAGAAGAATTTAAACCGATTAACCCTGATTGTGTGGGAATGTACGTCTGTGGCGTAACGGTTTATGATCTTTGCCATTTTGGGCATGGACGTACCTTTGTTTCTTTTGATGTGATTGCTCGCTATTTACGTTATATCGGCTATAACTTACGCTATGTACGAAATATTACTGATGTAGATGATAAAATCATCAAACGTGCGATTGAAAATCACGAAACCAGCGAGCAGTTGGTTGAACGAATGATTAGCGAAATGTATAAAGATTTCGATGCGTTAAATATTCTTCGCCCTGATTCAGAGCCAAGAGCGACACAACATATTGCCGATATTATCGCAATGGTGCAAACCTTAATTGATAAAGGGCACGCTTATGTTGCTCAAGACGGCGATGTGGTATTTAATGTAGAATCCTTTAATCAATATGGCAAATTATCTCGTCAAAATTTGGATCAACTGCAAGCAGGGGCGAGGGTTGAAATTAAAGGGATAAAACGTAACCCAATGGATTTTGTGTTATGGAAAATGTCAAAAGAGAACGAGCCAAGTTGGGACTCGCCGTGGGGCAAAGGTCGCCCAGGTTGGCATATTGAGTGTTCGGCAATGAACAGTAAAGAGCTTGGCAACCATTTTGATATTCACGGCGGCGGCTCAGATTTAATGTTCCCCCATCACGAGAATGAGATTGCCCAATCTTGTTGTGCACACGGTGGCGATTATGTGAATTACTGGTTGCATACGGGAATGCTGATGATCAACAAAGAGAAAATGTCAAAATCGCTTGGTAACTATTTTACCCTACGCTATATGTTAGAACGTTATGATGCCGAAGCGTTACGTTATTTCTTCCTTACCGCACATTATCGCAGTTTGTTAGATTACAGCACCGATAATTTAGATTTAGCCCATTCAGCCCTTGAGCGTCTTTACACGGCGTTGCGTGGTTGTGATTTAAGTGTATCAATCAGCGATGATGATCATTATGTACAGGCTTTCAAAGAGGCAATGAATGATGATTTCAACACGCCAGCTGCCTTAGCCGTATTATTTGAGTTAGCTCGAGAAATTAACAAAGCAAAAAGCGAAGATCTACAACAAGCCAATGCCCTTGCTAGCCGTTTAAAACAGCTTGCGAATGTATTAGGCTTGTTAGAACGAGAGCCAGAAACCTTTTTACAAGGTGGGGCAGATAATAGCGAAGTGGCACAAATTGAAGCGTTAATTCAGCAACGCAACCAAGCTCGTGCGAATAAAGATTGGGCAAAAGCAGACGAAGCTCGTAATAAACTTACCGAAATGGGTATAGTGCTAGAAGACAGTGCAAACGGCACAACGTGGCGTAAGGCGTAAATTTTTTCTAATAAGTGGTTAGATATTACAACGTTTTGTATTATCTAACCACTTATTTTATCAATTGTTGCAAGTGATGAGAAAGGGAGAATAAATTCAATTTACCACTAGCAACATCTACCATTGTATCGTCTAAACCGTGATTAGGTGGGATATCTATACCTTGTAAATCCAGATAAGTTAGCATAGTAACTAATGCAGTTCGTTTATTGCCATCAGGGAAAGCGTGAGCTTTTGTAAGGGCTATGGCATATAATGCTGCAATATCAAAGATATCATTGGTATTTTCGTATAATATCCAATTATCTATCCGAGATAATGCACTTTCTAATTTGCCGATATCTGGTATTCCTTTCAGTCCAGGTTCATTTTCTAAAATGGTTTGATAAATAGCTAAAACAATTTCAATTGAAATCATTTATATGCTAAAGCCCTAATTTCTTTATGATGTTGTTTGATTACTCGTTTTGCGGCAGCTAATGCCACACGTTTTCCCTCATCACCTTTGAGTTCAAACTTTACTGGTTTATTATTTTGTATAGTCATTCTTACTTTTATAAGTTAGATAAATTTAATGAAAGATAAGAATATTTTTTTAATTTGTCAAATAAAAAGATAAGAAATATTGTGAGTATTTATGATGAATTTTGTTTTCGGGAAAATCAAAGGAATAATTCTCCCCTAGCCCCTCTTTAGGAAAGAGGGGAAGGAATTTGTGAGCTATCAAAAACAGTTTCCCCCTTTAGCAAAGGGGGCGTAAGGAGGATTTCAAATCCTATTTTTTAGTAAAAAAACGAGTAATTTTCTCTTTTAATGAAGTAGGTTTATCCTCTACAATTTCCTGCGGTTGCGGTTGCGGTTGCGGTTGCGGTTGCGGTTGCGGTTGCGGTTGCGGTTGCGGTTGCGGTTGCGGTTGCGGTTGCGGTTGCGGTTGCGGTTGCGGTTGCGGTTGCGGTTGCGGTTGCGGTTGCGGTTGCGGTTGCGGTTGCGGTTGCGGTTGCGGTTGCGGTTGCGGTTGCGGTTGCGGTTGCGGTTGCGGTTGCGGTTGCGGTTGCGGTTGCGGTTGCGGTTGTTCTTTTTCAATAGGTTCAACAGGTTCGATAGGCTCAACAGTGTTAGTGGAAAGCGTGGTTAATTCATTTTCCAACCGCTCAATTTCTGCGGTTAATTGCTGTTTAAGGTGAGCAAAATAGTCGTCCCAATCGTCAATGTCTTGAATGGTTTGATATTCTTCGCCTCTTTAATTGCAAAAATTTCCGCTTCTAACTGGCTAATTTTTGTTTTTAATTTCTGAATAGCAATTTTCAGCTTATCTTTTTCATTGAGGGTATCTGCCCGAGATTTAAAGAAATTCCCCTGTTCTAACTCCGATAAAATCTCATTTACTTTTGCTAAATCATTTTCTTCATAGGCTTGTTTTAAACGGTTAAAGGTTTCTGCTGCCATCTCTTTCATTTCATCGCTTACTTTATCAGGGTGGCATAAAATACTGGCTTTTTTATAGCTCCGTTTAAGCTCTTTTTTCTCCGTTTCGGTGAGTTCAAAAATATGTTTTTGGTTTTCTTCGGCAAGCTGTTCGTTATATTCCCGTTCGTCTTGTTCCGCTTCGCTAAACTGTGCTTCATCGTTTATAAATTTGAATTTTAACTTGCGTAAATGCAATAAACGAGAAATCCGACTGCCTAGCTCTTTACTATGGCGATGTTGGAACTGCGAAAGGGTGCGTTCTAGCTCGGTTTTTTCATCATCATAGGCGTTAAGCTGATGCTCTAAATGGCGAATTTCGAGTTTTAATGCTGAAATTTCAACATCATTGTAAATAGTGAGCTGATGATGTTTTCTGACAAATTCATCAATTAAACTCACCGCTTGTGCAAAGGCATTTTGGCGTAAGGCGGTAATAATTTGCTCAATATCTTGCTGAAAAGCGTATAGTTGTAATTTATGGCTTTCACGTTCAATATCTTCTTCATCTTCTAAAATCACGTAATTTTTTAGAATTTCTAACCGCTTGATAATTTTCGCTACGGGGAACTCCTGCTGTTCACAATGGGTAACATAGCTGTCTCGAATGTGTTTAAATTGGGCGATAAATTGGTCGGCAAGCTGAAAATCATCGGTGGTAATCACAATATTTTCGTGGTTATGCTTTTCCGCTTTATAACTCCAGTTGTACGAACCTGTTATCACAATATGGCGATCCACCACACAAAATTTATTGTGCATTAAATCTTGCTCGCTATTGCCGATTAAATATGCCCCTGAATTACCACGTTGTAACAGGCTGAAATCTATTCCGCTGTTGCGGTTAATTTTATCGTTAGAGACCAACAGTTGCACCGTTACCCCCGCCATCGCTTTATCCACTAACAGCTGATAAAGCCCACGGTTAGTGAGCCACGCCACCGCAATATAAATGGTCTGTTCTGCTTTCAATAACTCTTGCTCAATTCGCTGAGCAATCTGCTCAAAAATCGCTTCGGTTTTCATCGTATTATCCTTTATTAAAACTTAATATCACAATTCGGTAGCTGGGCTTGTAGCCAGTCCCTATCTGCCTGAGAAATAGGGTTATTCCATAGATTAAGTTCTGTTAATTGAGCGAGCTGAGCGAGGGGAGAAATATCGCTGAGGTTGTTGTTCCGTAGCCAAAGTGTGGTTAATTGAGTAAGCTGAGCGAGGGGAGAAATATCGCTGATGTTGTTGTTTTCTAGATTAAGCTCTGTTAATTGAGTAAGCTGAGCGAGGGGGGGAAATATCGCTGATGTTGTTCCAACTTAGATCAAGTGTTGTTAATTGAGTAAGCTGAGCGAGGGGAGAAATATCGCTGATGTTTTTGTTATAACTTAGCTCAAGTGTGGTTAATTGGTTGAGCTGAGCGAGGGGTGAAATATCGCTGAGGTTGTTCCAACTTAGATCAAGCGTGATTAATTGAAATAAGGTATCTAAATAGTGTTTAGGCTGTTGGTTAAATTGTTCAAGGCTGATGTTTAATTCTTCAAGAAAAATATCTTTCCATTCTTTATCTAAATTATTCCACCAGTCTAATTTTTGCTGATCGGTTAAACCACGAGGAGCGAGTAGTTTATTGACAATGGCGATATGTTTGCCAATGGTTTTGGTGAGCTGGGTGTTTTTGGGGCTGAGTATCGGGGTGTTTTTCATTTTATTTTCCGTTCTTTCTTAGGTGAATTAAATTGCTAAATTTTAACAAATTTTGTGAGAGAAATCTTTTCACAAGGGGTAAATTTGTTTATTTTTTTGTTAAAGGCAAATCTCCCAGCCCCTCTTTTCTAAAGAGGGGAACGGGCTTTGTGAGGTATTAAAAAATAGTTTCCCCATTTAACAAAGGGAAAGTAAGGGGGATTTGTTGATTAAGATAAAATTTAACCTGTTAGATTAGGCGGTTATGGGGTAAAATTTGTGAAAAATAAACTGAACCAGAAGACATAAAATGCACCAGCCGACTTTTTTTATTTACGATTTTGAGAGCTTTGGTATTCACCCTGCGAAAGACCGCCCCGCCCAGTTTGCGGGGATACGCACCGACAGCGAATTTAACATTATTGGCGAGCCTGTGATGTTTTACTGCAAGCAAACGCCCGATTATTTGCCTAGCCCTGAAGCGGTGATGGTAACGGGGATTACCCCTCAGCTATGTAATGAACAGGGCGTGAGTGAGCCTGAATTTTCTGCCCGCATTCACCACGAATTTAGCCAGCCAAACACCTGCATAATGGGTTATAACAACATTCGTTATGATGATGAGATGACCCGTTATACCTTTTTCCGTAACTTTTTTGACCCCTATGAATACAGCTATAAAAACGGCAATTCCCGTTGGGATTTATTGGACGTGGTGCGAGCCTGTTATGCGTTACGCCCTGATGGCATTGAATGGGCGTTTGATGAAAATGGGTTGCCCAATTTCAAATTAGAAAATTTAACCAAAGCAAATGGCATTGCCCACGAAAATGCCCACGATGCAATGGCAGATGTCTATGCCACCATTGCAATGGCAAAATTGATTAAGCAAAAACAGCCGAAATTGTTCCAATTTTTCTTTGACAATCGAGGCAAAAAGGCGATTGAGGCGATGATTGATGTGGGCGAGATGACCCCGTTGGTTCACGTTTCGGGAATGCTTGGCAATTATCGGGGAAATACGGCGTGGATCGCACCGCTTGCGTGGCACCCAACCAACCAAAATGCGGTGATTGTGTGTGATTTGGCAGGAAATATTGACGGCTTACTACACGAGCCTGCACAGCTATTGCGAGAGCGATTATATACCCCAAAAAGTGAGTTGGAAGAACAGGGTATTGCCTCTGTGCCGTTAAAATTAGTGCATATCAATAAATGCCCGATTTTAGCCCCTGCCAAAACGTTATTACCTGAAAATGCGGAGCGATTAGGCATTGACCGACCAGCCTGTTTAGCCAATTTGAAATTGCTTAAAGAGAATAAAAGTGTGGTGCGTGAAAAAGTGATTGAAATATTTGCCGAAGATCGGACGTTTGATGAACCTAAAAATGTCGAGCAGAGTTTGTATCAAGGCTTTTTCTCTACGGCGGATAAAAATAATATGGCGATTTTGCGGGAACTTCCCCCTGAACAGCTGGCAAATCACGCCTTGAAATTTGCAGACCCACGGGTTGAGCCGTTATTGTTCCACTACCGAGCGAGACATTACTCTGAAACTTTAACCCGAGCCGAGCAAATCCGTTGGCAAAAATGGTGTCATCAGCAAATTGATGAGCAAGCAGATGCCTTTAGCGAGGCGATAGACAGGTTATTCCAAGAACATTTTGATAACCCTGAAAAAGCAAAATTATTAGAGGAACTCACCGCTTACGCAGGGCAACTGGCGGAAAATTTTCCTAAAGCAAATTATAAAGTGCAAGAGAATTCGCAGTCGCAAAATTTATTAAATGAACTTAATGATGTGGTGGAAAAATCAGCAGATAAACAGGCTAAATTTGAAGCGTTAAATGTGTTATTTGGTAAACAAAAATAGACTGAAAAATAATGGGTTTTAGACTAGACAAATGGTATTTAACTAATTACCATTTAACTAAAAGTTTACACTAATGCAACATCTAACCATAAGGACTTTCTATGAAAAAAACACGTCTTGCGATTGCTTTGGCAATGTTCTCTCTTTCTGGCTTTTCACTTTCTGCCGTAGCAAATACGGAAAGTGTTACTCCTAAAACGTCAGAACAAGTAGTAAGTTCAACTGAGCATTTAGTCAAAAATGCGTTAGTTCTACAAACAGATTTTAGCTTGAGAGATGGTGCGGTATCTGCAATGCAAGGTGTGGCATTTGGGGTTGATCCTGAGCTGAAAATGTTCAATCTAACCCACGAAATTACCCCTTACAATATTTGGGAAGCATCTTACCGCTTGTATCAAACGGCAACCTATTGGCCAAAAGGCACGGTGTTTGTGAGTGTGGTTGATCCAGGTGTGGGGACAGCTCGTAAATCAGTAGTACTGAAAACTAAAACAGGGCATTATTTTGTTACCCCCGATAACGGTACTTTAACCTTAGTGGCAGAGCATTTAGGCATTGAGGCTGTGCGTGAAATTGATGAGAAAGTGAACCGCTTAAAAGGCTCAGAAAAATCTTATACCTTCCACGGGCGTGATGTTTATGCTTATACTGGGGCTCGTTTGGCTTCAGGAAAAATTAGTTTTGAACAAGTTGGACCTGAACTTGAGCCAAAAGTCGAAACCATTAGCTATCAACAGCCTGTGTTGGAAAATGGTGTGTTAAAAGGTAATATTCCAGTGTTAGATGTTCAGTATGGCAATATTTGGACAAATATCAGTGATGAGTTATTAGCTCAATCAGGCATTAAAAAAGATGAGAAAGTATGCGTTGAGATCAGTGAGAAAAATGGTGAAAACGTGAAAACTTATTATAGTGGTGTAATGCCTTATAAGAGCAGTTTTGGCGATGTTGAGCAAGGTAAGCCGTTATTATATCTTAATAGCTTGCTTAATGTATCATTCGCCCTTAATATGGAAAACTTCGCCGAGAAATATAAAATTAAATCAGGATCAGAATGGTCTGTTTCGCTAAAATCTTGTGAAAAAATAAACTAAAAATAGATTAAAAGTATATAGCCACGGTAAATGCCGTGGTTTTTCATTTAAATTGATGTAAAAATTAAAAGGGCGAAAATTAAGGTAATAGAAGAATGATTAGAGATTTACATAGCCATAGCACCGCATCAGACGGTGTTTTAACGCCCACAGAATTAGTACAACGAGCTGTTGAAAAACAACTTGGAATGTTAGCTTTAACGGATCACGATACCATTGCTGGTGTTGCCGAAGCTAAAAAAGCTGCTCAAAACTTGCCAATTCAACTAATTGCAGGGGTAGAAATTTCAATTCTTTGGCAAGATAAAAGTATCCATTTGGCTGCATTAAATGTTGATGAAAAAAATGAAGCCCTTGTTACGCTGTTAAAATCCCAAGCGGAATTGCGTCAGCAACGTTCATTAAAAATCAGCGAAAAATTAGCCAAAGCGGGCATTCCAAATGCTTATGAAGGTGCAAAGAAATTTGCCAGTGGCGAAATAACCCGAGCCCATTATGGGCGATTTTTAGTAGCGGAAGGCTATGCTAAAAATGATGATCAGGCATTTAAACACTATTTAGGAATGGGAAAACGGGCGTATGTTAAGCCGATTTGGTGTTCAATGGCAGAGGCGGTTGAGGTAACTCACCAAGCTGGCGGGGTAATTTGTGTTGCTCACCCATTACGTTATAAAATGACTGCTCGTTGGGTGAGACGTTTAATTGAAGACTTTAAACAAGCGGGAGGCGATGGGCTAGAAGTGGCAGGTTCGGCACAAACACCCGACCAACGCCAATTACTTGCTCGTTGGGCAACAGAATTTGATTTGTATGGCTCTGTTGGGTCAGATTTTCATTATCCTACGGGCTGGGTTGAATTAGGTAAAAATCTCACCTTACCAAGTGAGTGTAAGCCCATTTGGGATAAGTTTTAATAATTCAAATTTGTATTATTTTCCGATAAACTTACCGCTTATTCACATTTAACTGTGATGGAATTCTATAAATCTAAGATAACAAGCGGTGATTTTCTCATTTTTATTGCAAACGGAGATGTCCGCTTGTTTCCCCAGTTTAATCCACCCGATAAATTAGAGATATTAAGAGAGACAAATGGCAAAATTTAAACCGCAAAAACCAGAACGAACGGTTGATAGCCAACTTGAGCAGATCAATATTGCCCCCCATTCTATTGAAGCAGAGCAGGCGGTACTTGGGGCATTGATGTTAAGTAGTGAGCAATGGGATAACGTTGCAGAGCGTTTGAGTTCACAAGATTTTTATAATTTTGCGCACCGTACGATCTATGAACAGATGACAGAGCTTGTGCGAGATCATCAGCCGATTGATTTAATTACCCTTGATCAAGCTTTAAAGAATAAAGGGGTATTACAAGATATTGGTGGTTTGGCATATTTAGCCGAGTTGTCAAAAAATACCCCGAGTGTAGCGAATGTATTAACCTATGCTGATATTATCAGCGAACGGGCAATTCGCCGTGAACTGATTGCAGTGAGTAATCGAATTGCTGAATTGAGCTACCAGCCGAAAGGAATGCCTGTTAAAGATGTACTTGATGAGGCAGAACGTACAGTATTCCAAATTGCTGAAAAACGTACATCAAGTAGTGAAGGACCAAAAAATATTGATTCGATCTTGATTAATACACTAGCTCGCATTGAGTTGCTTGCGGCAAATCGTGAAAATAATGGTATTACGGGTGTTTCTACGGGCTTTATTGATTTAGATAAAAAAACGGCAGGGTTGCAACCTTCTGATTTAATTATTGTGGCGGCTCGCCCTTCAATGGGGAAAACAACGTTTGCGATGAATTTATGTGAAAATGCAGCGTTGGAGGATATCGAAGAAACTGATGAGAACGGTAACAAGGTCAAAACTCCGAATAAACCTGTGCTGATTTTTAGTCTTGAGATGCCTGCAGATCAAATTATGATGAGAATGTTGGCATCACTTTCTCGAGTTGATCAGACTAAAATTAGAACAGGTCAGATTTATGACGATGATGATTGGTCAAAAATTTCAAGTACAATGGCAATTTTGCAAAGTCGGAAAAATATTTATATCGATGATAGCTCAGGCTTGACACCAACTGAATTACGTTCAAGAGCAAGACGAGTTTACCGTGAAAATGGTGGGCTGAGTTTAATTATGGTGGATTACTTACAGCTAATGAGAGCTCCGGGCTTTGCCGATAATCGAACATTGGAAATTGCTGAAATTTCTCGTTCTCTTAAAGCACTGGCAAAAGAGTTACAAGTACCCGTTGTCGCACTTTCTCAGTTAAACCGAAGTCTTGAGCAACGTGCGGATAAACGCCCTGTAAATTCCGATTTACGGGAATCTGGCTCCATTGAGCAAGATGCCGATTTAATTATGTTTATCTATCGTGATGAAGTCTATAACGATAATTCTGAACACAAAGGTACGGCAGATATCATCATTGGTAAACAGCGTAATGGCCCAATAGGGCGGGTACGTTTAACGTTCCAAGGACAGTATTCTCGCTTTGATAATTATCAAGGCCCTGCTTATGATAATGAAGACTAGGAAGTAACGTGATGTTGTGTGCAATTTATAAAAGTTTGAAACAAGACGGAATGTATCTGTATGTAGAAAAACGGGATCAGTTTGATGCCATTCCTGATGAACTTCGTCAAATGTTTGGTAAACCGCAGTTTGTGATGCTGTTTAATTTGTCTGGGGATAAGCCACTCAAGCGGGCAGATAACCGTGAAGTTTTGCAAACGATTCAAACGCAAGGCTACTATTTCCAATTACCTTCTCCACCTGAAAATTTGCATAAAATATTTATAGCCGAGCAACAAGCTAGATTGCAAGGAAATGGATAATGCGTTGTCCATTTTGTGAAGAAGAAGATAGTAAAGTGATAGATTCTCGTTTAACGACAGATGGACACCAAGTTCGCCGTCGCCGAGAATGTCCTCGCTGTAAAGAGCGTTTTACTACTTTTGAAACAGCAGAAGTTTTTATTCCGCATATTATTAAAAATAGTGGTAATCGCCAGCCTTTTGATATGCAGAAATTACGTAAAAGCTTTATGCAGGCTTTAGAAAAACGTCCAGTGAGTACAAATGATGTTGAATACGCAATCCAACATATTATGTCGTCTTTAAGAGCGACAGGAGAGCGAGAGGTATCAAGTAAATTTATTGGAGATCTTGTGCTTAATGCGTTGAAAAAATTAGATAAAGTAGCTTATGTGCGTTTTGCTTCGGTCTATTTAAGTTTTGATGATATTGCAGAATTTACTAAAGAAATTGAAAAATTACGGTTAGACAATAGTTAATTTTCTCTGTGAAAATCCCCCTAAAATAGGGGGATTAAACAAACGTTATTACAAGCAGTTAGAAACTTGCATTGCGTGGTGCACGAGGGAATGGAATCACTTCTCGAATATTTTGTAATCCTGTTACATAAACGATTAAACGTTCAAATCCTAATCCAAAGCCTGCGTGCGGAACTGTTCCGTATTTACGCAGATCACGATACCACCAGTAATCTTCTGGATTTAATCCCATTTCTAACATACGGCGATCAAGCACATCTAAACGCTCTTCACGTTGTGAACCACCGATAATCTCACCAATGCCAGGGGCTAAAACGTCCATTGCAGCAACGGTTTTGCCATCATCATTTAAACGCATATAGAAAGCTTTAATATCTTTTGGATAGTTTTTTACGACTACAGGTGATTTGAAATATTCTTCGGCTAAATAACGTTCGTGTTCTGAAGAAAGGTCGATTCCCCATTCAACAGGGAATTCAAATGTTTTGCCTGATTTAAGTAGAACTTCGATCGCATCAGTATAGTCAATTTGAGCAAAGTCAGAATTGATGAAATTCTCTAAACGAGTAATGACATTGCTATCTACGTGTTTAGCAAAAAATGCCATATCGTCTTTACGTTCTTCTAATACTGCACGGAACACATATTTCAACATATCTTCAGCAAGTTTGGCGTTATCAGCTAAATTAGCGAATGCAATTTCAGGCTCAACCATCCAAAATTCAGCTAAGTGGCGAGTTGTATTAGAATTTTCTGCACGGAAAGTCGGACCAAAGGTGTAAATTTTACTTAATGCACAAGCGTAAGTTTCCCCGTTTAGTTGCCCTGATACTGTTAAAAAGGCTTCTTTACCGAAGAAATCTTCGCTGAAATCAACTTTACCGTTCTCACCACGAGGTAGATTTTCTAAATCTAAGGTAGATACACGGAACATTTCCCCTGCACCTTCTGTATCTGAGGCCGTGATCAGTGGGGTAGCAACCCAGTAAAAGCCTTGCTCGTGGAAAAAACGATGAATAGCTTGAGCTAAACAGTGGCGAACACGAGCAACTGCACCGATTAAATTAGTGCGTGGGCGTAAATGAGCAACTTCTCGTAAATATTCAATAGAGTGGCGTTTTGCTGCCATTGGATAAGTGTCAGGATCTTCTACCCAGCCAACAACTTCAACGTGATTTGCTTGGAGTTCCACAGCCTGCCCTTCTGCAGGAGATTCAACGATTTTACCTGTTACAATCACAGAACAGCCTGCGGTTAAACGGAGTACATCATCTTGATAATTAGAAAGATCGTTATTGATAATTGCTTGAATAGGATCAAAACAAGATCCGTCATAAACAGCTAAAAATGATAAACCTGCTTTAGAATCACGGCGGGTGCGTACCCAACCACGCACAGAAACTTCTTCACCTACGGCAATTTTGCCTGAAAGAATTTCTGAAATTGTAGGGAATTGAGCCATAGTATTTCCTTTTAAACGGTAAAATATGTAATTTTAATAAAGCTAAAAGATCCAAAATTATAGGCAAAATTGGGCGTAAATGCTAGGAAAAAGCGAAAACAAGCGGTGAGATTTCAGAATTTTTTGCAAAATAGTATTTTGCTGAAAAAATAAAGGCAAAACAAGATGATTGGTTTGCCTTTGGGATTTGATATTTGTTAAATTTTAAGGATTACAGTACTTTTACAATCGATTCGCATAATCTATCGATATTATCATCAGTAATTCCAGCAACGTTGATACGGCCAGAACGTACGGCATAAATCGCAAACTCATCTTTTAAGCGATCAACTTGCTCGGCGGTTAAACCGCTAAATGAGAACATACCATTTTGAGAAATAATGAAATCAAAATTTTGCGTTGCCCCTTTATCCTTTAATGTTTGAACAAATTTAGTTCGCATTGCTTTGATGCGGTTACGCATTTTAGCAAGTTCTTCGATCCAGTCAGCTTTTAATTTTGGATCGGAAAGTACAGTAGCAACTGTGCTTGCACCGTGTGATGAAGGGTTAGAATAAAGGACTCGAATAATGGATTTCACTTGGCTAAAGGCTTTATCAGCAACCTCTGCATTATCAGCGATCAAGGTAAAAGCTCCAACACGTTCATTGTATAATCCGAAGTTTTTGGAAAATGAACTTGCTACTAATAATTCACGATGATTTTTAACAAAAGTGCGTAAGCCTATTGCATCTTCATCTAAACCATTTGCAAAGCCTTGATAAGCAAAGTCAAAGAGAGGAAGCCAACCTTTTTTAGCAGATAAATCTGCTAAGGTTTGCCACTGTTCTGCTGTTGGGTCAATACCCGTTGGGTTATGGCAACAGCCGTGTAATAAAACAACATCACCTGCTTCTGCTTGGCTTAAATCTGCTAGCATATTGTCCCAATCTAGTGATTTTGTTTCTTTATCATAGTAGCGATATTCTTTTATATTGATACCTACGGCATTAAAAATAGCATTATGATTTGGCCACGTTGGCGTGGAGATCCACACATTTTTAGCGTTGGTTTGACGTTTAATAAATTCAGCGGCAATGCGTAAAGCCCCCGTTCCCCCTAAACTTTGTGCCGTTTTTGCACGACCTGATGTAATCACTTCAGCACTCTCGCCAAATAATAGGGCTTGAGTTTGCTTATTGAACGTAGCAATACCATCAATGGTGAGGTAGTTTTTCGTTTTTTCAGTAGCAAGTAAGCGAGTTTCAGCTTCTTTTACGGCTTTAACAATAGGGGTTTGACCAGCCGAATCTTTATAAACACCAATACCTAAATTAATTTTTTCTGGGCGAGTTTCTGCTTTAAATGCTTCGCCTAAGCCTAAAATAGGGTCAGCTGGCGCAGCTTGGATATGACTAAACATTGCCATTGAATTTTCCTCTAACGTTGTGTGTAAATGAGTGAATTTATACGGCTAAATCATTTTTTTAGCAAGCGCAAGCGGGGCTTTTTGCTAAAAATTTGTAAAATTTGTGGTTTACTTCACATAAATGCAGGTCGAACCTTTTTGTATAGAAATTTCTAAGCGTTTATGGTCTAATACACACAATTTTCTCAACACAGAAATAGGTAAAAAATGAGTTGGATCGAAAAAATTTTAGGAAAAACGTCATCTAGTGGGACAAAATCAAAAATTCCAGAAGGTGTTTGGACAAAATGTAGCAGTTGTGGTCAAGTGTTATATAGCGAAGAGTTAAAGCGGAATATGCAAGTTTGTCCAAAATGCGATCACCATATGCGAATTGATGCTCGTACTCGGTTACTTGAATTGTTAGATGAAGGTTCAGCAGAAGAATTGGCGGCAGAGCTTGAACCACAAGATATTTTAAAATTTAAGGATTTAAAAAAATATAAGGATCGTTTGAGTGCTGCGCAAAAACAAACTGGCGAAAAAGATGCGTTTATCGTAATGTCGGGCAAATTATATGATATGCCTGTTGTAGTAGCGTCTTTTAATTTTGAGTTTATGGGCGGTTCAATGGGATCGGTGGTTGGTGCGAAATTTGTTCGTGCGGCAGAAAAAGCATTAGCAGAAAATATTCCGCTTATCTGTTTTTCTGCATCAGGTGGAGCTCGTATGCAAGAGGCTTTATTTTCGCTAATGCAAATGGCAAAAACGAGTGCAATTTTGGCAAAAATGCAAACACAAGGCGTTCCTTTTATCTCTGTGCTAACTGATCCTACCTTAGGCGGTGTTTCTGCAAGTCTTGCAATGTTAGGCGATATCAATATTGCTGAACCAAAAGCTTTAATTGGGTTTGCAGGCCCCCGTGTGATTGAGCAAACTGTGCGTGAGAAATTACCTGAAGGTTTCCAACGTAGTGAGTTTTTATTGGAAAAGGGAGCGATTGATATGATCGTACATCGTAAAGAAATGCGTGATACCCTTTCTCGTTTAGTGGCAAAACTAACTCACCAATCAACCCCATTTAAACAGGGTGAATTGGTCGAAACGGTTAATGACGCTTAAAAAATAAAGTAACATAATGACTGATTTAATTATTCCTAAAGCCACGGATTCTTTGGAAACGTGGCTTTCCTATTTGGAAAAAAGCCATTTTAAGCCCATTGATATGGGATTAGAGCGTATTTGTGAAGTCGCAGAGGCATTGAATTTACGTAACCCTGCTCCGTATGTTATTACTGTTGCGGGAACAAACGGTAAAGGCTCAACGTGTAAATTATTAGAAATGGCGTTGTTAAAAAGCGGTTTACGAGTTGGCGTTTATTCTTCACCGCATTTATTTCGTTATAATGAACGAGTGAGAATTCAAGGTGAATCAGTATCAGATAAAGATCTGATTCAATCTTTCAATTTTATTGAAAAAAATCGTTCACAATCATTAACTTATTTTGAATTTGGCACTTTAGCTGGATTGGATTTATTCCGTAAAGCCAAGGTTGATGTTGCTATTTTAGAAGTTGGACTGGGTGGACGTTTAGATGCCACAAATATTGTTGATACAAATTTTGCTGTGATTACTTCGATTGATATTGATCACGTTGAATTTTTGGGGAATAACCGAGAAATTATTGGACGAGAGAAAGCAGGCATTTTTCGAGAAAATATTCCTGTTGTTATTGGCGAGCCAGATTGCCCACAAAGTATTTTGGATTATGCGAAGGCATTAAATTGTCAGATAATGTGCCGTAATATTGATTGGACATTTTCTGTAAAATCTAACCGCTTGCAGTGGCGTTCGGCAGATAAATCCTTAGATTTGCCGATGCCCAAAATACCAATACCTAATTGTGCAACAGCCGTAGCGGTATTAGAAACATTACCATTTGAACTGAGCGATCAAATAATCAGTGAGGCGATTATTGAAACGGAAATGATAGGTCGTTTTCAATGGCTTACGGATACTATTTTGCAAAAAATTAAACCAAACCAACCGCTTGCTCCTGTGATTGTTGATGTTGGTCATAATCCTCACGCTGCCCGTTATTTAGCTGAACGTTTGCGAGAATTAAAACCATTGCATAGTAAAATTTATGCAGTGTTTAGTGTTTTAGAAGATAAAGATTTAGCAGGTATTGTTATGCCATTAGCTGATATTGTTGATGAGTGGTTCTGTGCGGGGTTAGATTGCTTTCGAGGGCAGAGTGGGGAGAGTATTGTGAAAAAATTACAACCAATATTGCCACAAGCAGTTGTAACAGCTTATAAAGATGTGAATTCAGCAAGCCAATCGGTTTTTATTAAAGCATCTAAACAAGATTTAGTCATTGTTTTTGGTTCTTTCCATACAATTGCAGATTTTATGAGTGAGATAGTGGTATAGCTGATATTATTTGATAATTTAGTATAGATTATCAAATCCCCTAAATTAGTCTTTAGGGGATTTCTAAATGGATTATTTATTTAATACTTCTTTTAAGGCAGAACCGATATCTGCAAGACTGCGTACAGTTTTGACACCAGCAGCTTCAAGGGCTGCAAATTTTTCATCAGCAGTGCCTTTACCACCACTGATGATTGCACCAGCGTGTCCCATACGTTTACCTTTTGGTGCAGTAACGCCTGCAATATAGCTTACGACAGGTTTAGTGACATACTCTTTAATGAATGCAGCAGCTTCTTCTTCCGCAGAACCACCAATTTCACCAATCATTACAATGGCTTCTGTTTGTGGATCTTCTTGGAAAAGTTTTAAAATATCAATGAAGTTTGAACCCGGGATTGGATCACCACCGATACCGACACAAGTGGATTGTCCAAAACCTTCATCAGTAGTTTGTTTGACCGCTTCGTAAGTTAATGTGCCAGAGCGAGAGACAATCCCAATTTTACCTTTTTTATGAATATTACCTGGCATAATCCCGATTTTGCACTCTTCTGGGGTAATTACACCTGGGCAGTTTGGCCCAATCATACGAACGCCTGTTTCATTTAAACGTTGTTTTACTTCCAACATATCTAAAGTTGGGATACCTTCTGTGATACAAACAATCAGTTTAATACCTGCGTCAATCGCTTCTAAAATTGCATCTTTACAACCACCTGCTGGAACATAAATAACCGTTGCGGTAGCACTCGTTTGCTCAACCGCTTCACGTACAGTATTAAAAACAGGTAAGCCTAAGTGGGTTGTGCCACCTTTACCAGGGGAAACGCCACCAACTAGCTTTGTACCATAAGCAAGAGCTTGTTCTGAATGGAATGTACCTTGTCCGCCAGTGAAACCTTGGCAAATTACTTTTGTATCTTTATTGATTAAAATTGACATTCTATTTCCCCTTAGTTGCCATTTGCTGCTTTTACAGCTTGAACTGCTGCATCAGTTAAGGTATTTGCTGCGATAATATTTAAGCCACTTTTTGCTAAAATTTCACGGCCAAGTGGTGCATTATTGCCTTCCAAACGTACTACAACTGGCACATTTACGCCCACTTCATCAACGGCTGCGATAATACCTTCTGCAATGAGATCACAGCGAACAATACCGCCAAAAATATTCACAAGTACCGCTTTAACAGCTTTATCTGATAAGATAATTTTAAATGCTTCAGCAACACGTTCTTTAGTTGCACCGCCTCCTACATCAAGGAAATTCGCTGGCTGTCCGCCGTGTAATTTAACAATATCCATTGTCCCCATTGCTAAACCTGCACCATTAACCATACAGCCGATATTACCTTCTAAGGCAACATAGTTAAGCTGATGAGATTCGGCTAGTGCTTCTCTTGGATCTTCTTGGCTAGGATCTTGCATTGCTTTAAGTTCAGGTTGGCGATAAAGTGCATTACTATCTACAACCATTTTGGCATCTAAGCAGAGTAAATTGCCTGCTTTGGTAATCACTAATGGATTAACTTCTAATAATGCTAAATCTTTCTCAACAAACATTTTCGACATTTGGACGAAAATATGGCTAAATTGTTTGATTTGATCGCCTTTTAATCCGAGCTTAAAGGCAAGTTCACGTCCTTGATAAGGCATTCCTCCAACAAGGGGATCGATTGCAATTTTATGTAATAAATGAGGTGTTTTTTCTGCGACTTCTTCAATATTTACGCCACCTTCCGTAGAAACCATAAAAACAACACGTTGTGATGCACGATCTAAAACGGCTCCAAGATAAAGTTCTTTTTCGATACCACAACCTTCTTCGATATAGATTGTGTTTACAGGCTGGCCATTTGCATCTGTTTGAAAGGTAACTAAGCGTTTTCCAAGCCAATTATTGGCAAATTCACGAACTTCTGCTTCATTTCGAACTAATTTTACTCCACCAGCTTTACCTCGTCCGCCTGCATGTACTTGACATTTAGCGACCCAAACATCGCCAGCCAGTTGTTTAATTGCTTCAGCTGCTTCATCGGCTGTTTTGCAAGCGATACCTTTTCCCACAGGTAATTGGTATTGTGCAAAAATTTGTTTTGCTTGGTATTCGTGTAGGTTCATACAATATCCTCTGTTGTTAGATTTCCTATAATTAAACCGCTTGTTTATAAGCGGTTTGATTGTGGATTAAATTTCCAATAATAAACGAGTTGGGTCTTCTAGTAGATCTTTAATAGCCACTAAGAAACCAACGGATTCACGACCGTCAATTAAGCGGTGATCGTAACTTAATGCAAGATACATCATCGGGCGAATAACAACCTGACCATCAACGGCAACGGGACGATCTTTAATAGCGTGCATACCTAAAATAGCACTTTGTGGGGGGTTGATAATCGGGGTAGACATCAATGAACCGAAAACACCACCATTGGTAATAGTGAAGTTACCGCCTGTTAAATCTTCAACGGTTAATTTACCATCACGTCCTTTTTCTGCTAGTGCTTTAATTTGTTTTTCAATTTCTGCCATACTTAATTTATCGCAATCACGCAAGACAGGAGTAACCAGCCCACGAGGAGTAGAAACTGCGATGCTGATATCAAAATAGTTATGGTAAACTACATCATCGCCATCAATAGATGCATTGACTTCTGGATAGCGTTTCAGTGCTTCGACTACGGCTTTAATATAGAAAGACATAAAACCTAAACGAACGCCGTGTTGTTTTTCAAATTTATCGCCATATTGTTTGCGTAAACTCATAATTGGTTGCATATCCACTTCATTAAACGTAGTCAGCATTGCCGTTGTATTTTTAGCTTCAAGTAGGCGTTCAGCAATCCGTTTACGCAAGCGGGTCATTGGTACACGTTTTTCGCTACGAGCAGAGTAAGCAACTGAATTTAAAGTATTTTCAACTTTTTCTGTGACTTTTTCTGATTTACGTTTTGCAATAGTCGCTTCAATATCTTCACGAGTAATACGTCCACCTACACCTGTACCTTTTACTTCTTCCGCCGTTAAATTATGTTCAGCAAGTAAACGGCGAACCGCAGGGCCTTGCGCTTCTGAATCATTGTCTGTGTTCGTACTAGCGGTTGGTTCATCGTTAGATTTTGTTGTTTCTTTAGCTAAATCGCCTGCTTGTAGGGCAGAGAGAGTACCTAAGAGTTGTTTACTGATAACCGTAGCACCAGTGTCTTGTAAAATTTCGGTTAGGACACCGTCTTGTGTGGCTGGGACTTCTAAGACCACTTTATCGGTTTCAATTTCTACAATTACTTCATCACGTTTTACGGTATCGCCTGCTTTTTTATGCCAAGTTGCCACCGTTGCGTCTGCCACCGATTCTGGCAAATCTGGAACAAGAATTTCGATAGTCATAGTTTTTCCTTTTATATATTATTCCCCTTTCCAAAGGGGAATGTTTAAAAATTATAGAGTTAAAGCATCTTCTACGAGTTGTTTTTGTTGTTTCGTATGCAGGGACATATAGCCTACTGCAGGTGATGCTGAAGCAGGGCGGCCTGCGTATTTTAATTTTGCATTATCTGGAATCGATGCTTCAAAGTTATGTTTGCTACAATACCAAGCGCCTTGATTTTGTGGCTCTTCCTGACACCATACATAATCCGTAACGTGTGCATAAGGCTCAAGCGCTTTTTTCACATCATTGTGTGGGTATGGGTACAGTTGTTCAATCCGAATAAT
Organism: Vespertiliibacter pulmonis; assembly: GCF_013377275.1. Classification (NCBI taxonomy): domain Bacteria; kingdom Pseudomonadati; phylum Pseudomonadota; class Gammaproteobacteria; order Pasteurellales; family Pasteurellaceae; genus Vespertiliibacter; species Vespertiliibacter pulmonis. The sequence continues at coordinate 1,783,409 of NZ_CP016615.1, read as the reverse complement.
TGCGACATCTGTTTGCTGATTTGCTCGGCGTTGTTCGAGAAGATCGTAATAGACTTTACCAGAACAAAGAACAATACGCTTAACACCTTTTGGATCAAGTTCATCAATTTCTGGAATAACATTTTGGAATTCGCCATTGACTAATTCATCAAGAGTTGAAACAGCAAGCGGGTGGCGTAGCAATGATTTCGGTGAAATTGCAATCAATGGGCGACGCATTTTACGGATAGCTTGACGGCGAAGCATATGATAAACCTGTGCTGGCGTCGATGGTACACAAACTTGCATATTCTGTTCTGCACAAAGTTGCAAATAGCGCTCCAAGCGAGCTGACGAGTGTTCAGGCCCTTGCCCTTCATAACCGTGTGGTAATAACATCACTAATCCACACATTCTGCCCCATTTTTGTTCACCAGAACTGATAAATTGGTCAATTACGATCTGTGCACCATTAGCAAAATCACCAAATTGTGCTTCCCAAATGGTTAATGTTTTAGGATCGGTTGTTGCATAGCCATATTCAAATGCAAGCACAGCTTCTTCAGATAATACAGAATCCCACACTTCAAAGCGGCCTTGATTACCGTGAAGTTTTGTGAGAGGGACATAGCCTGTACCATCATTTTGATTATGAATAACTGCGTGACGGTGGAAGAATGTTCCTCGACCTGCATCTTCACCTGATAAACGAACGTTAATGCCTTCATCAAGTAAGGTTGCATATGCCATTGTTTCTGCCATACCCCAGTCGAATAGTTTATTACTATTGTACATTTCTCGGCGGTCATTATAGATTTTTTCAACACGAGAATGTGGACGAACATTTTCTGGATAATCACAAACACGTTTTGCGATTTCTAAGAAACGGTCACTAGAGAATTTACTTTCGTAGCTATCTGTCCATTCATAGTTCAGATATTGTAACCAATCAATTGTTGCCATATTCATTTCACGCCATTCGCTGACAACACGATCACCGTTATCTAATGCATCACGGTAGCGGTTCATCATTTCTGTTTCATCATCATTTGTGATAATTCCTTCAGCAATTAGGCGATCAGCATACACTTTACGAGGGGTTGGGTGCTTCTTAATAATGCTATACATCATTGGCTGAGTTGCTAGTGGCTCATCAGCTTCATTATGTCCGTGGCGACGATAAGAGATTAAATCAATAAAAATATCACGCTTAAATTTGCAACGATATTCTACTGCCATACGGGCTGCAAAAGCGACTGCTTCAGGATCATCGCCATTGACGTGAATGATTGGCGCTTGAATCATTTTCGCAATATCCGTACAGTATTCTGTTGAACGGGTATCATTAGGGTTTGATGTAGTAAAACCGATTTGGTTATTGATAACAATACGAATGGTACCACCAACAGTATAACCACGAGCTGCAGACATATTTAAGGTTTCTTGAACGATACCTTGTCCAGCAACCGCTGAGTCGCCGTGAACGGTAACGGCTAGAACTTTATTATGTTCTTTATCTTGAATTCGAGTTTGTCTTGCTCGTACAGAACCAACGACAACAGGACTGACAATTTCTAAATGAGATGGGTTGAAAGCAAGGGCTAAGTGAACTTTTTTATCATCTACAGCGAAGTCTGATGAGAAACCTTGGTGATATTTTACATCGCCTGTGCGATCCCCTGAATGTTTACCAGCAAATTCATCAAATAATTCAGCAGGTTTTTTACCGAGCACATTGATGAGCATATTTAAACGACCACGGTGAGCCATTCCCATTACTACATCAGTAATGCCTTCACGGCTTGCTTGGCGAATAATTTCTTTCATCATTGGAATAAAAGCATCACTGCCTTCAAGGGAAAAACGTTTTGCCCCAGGGAATTTTGCTCCTAAATAACGCTCTAAACCATCTGCAGCAGTTAGTTCTTTTAACAAGTTAATTTTTTCATCACGGGTAAAAAGAGGCTGATTAACAAAACTTTCCATTTTAGTTTGTAGCCAGTTTTTTTGTTCCATATCTTGAACGTGCATAAATTCAAGACCAATACTTCCGCAATAGGTTTTTTTCAATATTTCTGTAAGTTCACCGAGTTTTATCATCTCTTTATTGTAAACAAAGCGATTGATATTAAAGGTTTCATTTAGATCTTGTTCAGTAAAGCCGTGATATTGATAATTTAACTCAGGAACTTGAGAGGTTTTCCAACGGTAGTAATTAAGCGGATCGAGATTAGCTTCCAGATGACCACGGAAACGATAAGCATTGATAAATTGCATAATTTTGACTAATTTTGCACTGGCTTCAGGGTCAATAACTGTAACCGCCTGAGTACTATTTTCTCGTGCTAAACGGCGGAAATAATCACGCACTCTGGCGTGTGATTGTTCGGGTGTTGTTGTTTCAGGAAGTCGAGCAAAAATTGCCTGCCAACTCTCATCAACACTTGCAGGATCATCAAGATACTGCTCATAGATTTCTTCAACATAAGATTGATTAGCTCCACCTAATGCTGTGGAAGAAAGCCATTCATCAAGATGTTTATGTTGCATACAAGACCTAACCTTATTGAGTAGTGTATTTACAGATAGAATACGTTGCGATTATACTGAATTTAATGGCAACAAAACCAAAAAACGCTGTGAGCAAATGATGATTTGTCAGCGATAGATCAATAGCTATATTATGCCTGAAAATAAAAGGAAAAAATGTGATACAAGTCTAATTTTCACAAAAATGTAACAAATTTTAGATGAAATAAGTTAAGTGATTGATTGTGTAGGCTAAAATATATACTGTGTTGGTTATTCACTCTATATTTTATACAAATCTAAGAGCGTTAGAATCAAAATATAGTATTTGTGATCGCAGTTTTATTTACTTGGTTTATTTACGATAAAATCAATGAAATGGAGCAAATTAGTCTTCAAAATATTTTTATGTCAAGAGATGTATAATATTCAAGATAAACAGTTACGTTTAGCGATGAAGAAGGAGTATTCAGTAATTACTTAGTACCTAGATTGCTAAATATGTGGATTAAACAAACAACCGATTGCATTTCTTTATTTAATTTAGCAAGCGGTCGTTTTCTAAAATAATTAGCCATTAGCCCCCAATGCTAGCGAGATTATTTCGTACACCACTGTCGCCAATATGCAGATAATGATGTTCTCGTTTGCCTTGTAATGCTGCTTTCAAACGAGCCTCAAGTTGTAGCTGTTGAGTATCGTCCTGTAATAGATCACGTAATTCAATACCTTCTTCCCCAAATAGGCAAAGATGTAGTTTTCCAAGGGCAGAAACTCGTAGGCGGTTACAACTGGTGCAGAAGTTTTTTTCATAAGGCATTATTAGCCCAATTTCACCTTGATAGTCAGGGTGGGCCAGTATTTTAGCTGGACCATCGGTTATAGATTTTGGTTGTAATTGCCAGCCTTCTTCAGTTAGACGTTGTAAAATTGCCTGTCCTGAAAGATGTTGCTGATGAAAGAACGTGTCCATTTCGCCCGTTTCCATTAGTTCAATAAAACGCATTTGAATAGGGCGATCTTTGATCCAGTGTAAAAATTGATCTAAGCCTTTTAGCGTGTATTGTTTCATTAAAACCGCATTGACTTTCACTTTCTGATAGCCAATTTCAAAGGCATTATCTATTCCATTTAAGATAGTTGATAATTTATTTTCCCCAGTAATTAAATGAAATTGACGAGGGTCAAGGCTATCAACGCTGACATTAATATGTGTAATGCCTGCTTGTTGCCAAAGAGCAACATCACGTTCCATACGGTAGCCGTTCGTTGTTAAAGCAACTTGGCGAATACCTGCTGTTTGTGAAATAGTGTGAGCAATTTCTAAAAAATCTTTACGCAGAGTCGGTTCTCCGCCTGTAATTCTCACTTTCTCTGTACCAAGATCTGCAAAAGTACGCACAAGTCGTTGAATTTCTTCTACGGAAAGAAAACGTTGTTTATGAGATGAGGGGCGATACCCATCGGGTAAGCAGTAGTTGCAACGGAAATTGCAGACATCAGTAATGGATAAACGTAAATAGACATATTGCCGTGCAAAGCGGTCAATAAGACCTGAAATTTCACGTTGGTCATTACCGATATTTTTTATCGGAATAGATTGCATTTGACACCTTTCTAAATACGAGTGGACAAGCAATTTCTCGCTAATCCATTGAATTCCTTAATTTATTATATTGAAAGAATTACTGGCTGGCTGCCATATCAAGCAAAAATATTATTTATCTAACCGCTTGTTTAGGTTTAATTTAATTGTTTAGCTATTTAATTAAACAAATAAGAAGCAGTGAAGTCGCATTGACTTAGGCACACAAGCTCGGAGTCTGTGAATAAATCACTATTCTAATTAGAGTAGCATATTTACGCAAGCAACAAGCGACTTTTTCCTTTACTTTATTTGTAATGGTATGGCTTGTTGCTTGATATACCGTAGTTGATCTGATAGAGTTTTAAAAGAATTACCTGCCAATTTTAACCATTCATTACAGCTTATAAGGAATAAAAATGAAAAATAGATGGCTATTTATTGCCGCATTAAGCGGATTTTTTTGCGTTGCGTTTGGAGCAATTGCAGCCCACGCATTGGAACATATACTTTCAGAACAGGCGTTAATTTGGATTGATAAAGGTATGAAATATCAGATGTTTCATACCTTAGCACTGTTTGGGCTAGGGCTTTTTCAAATTGCAAATAATCAGCAAAATCCGCCCGCTTGTCGAGCAAAAGCGTTCAATATTATTGGAGGTAGTTGGACATTAGGCATTCTACTTTTTAGCGGTAGTTTATACGCTCTTGCGCTTGGAGCAAGCCGAATTTTTATTTGGACAGTACCAATAGGTGGAATATCTTTTTTAATCGGTTGGGCAGCCTTAATTTTTATTAGTTTCAAACAGCGTAAGAATAATAATGAATAAATTAGCATTATATTGCCGAGTCGGTTTTGAAAAAGAAGTAGCAGGCGAAATTAGCGATAAAGCCACTGAACAGGGTATTTTTGGTTTTGCTAATCTGAAAGAAAATAGTGGTTTTGTTATTTTTGAATGTTATCAAGCAGGTGATGCCGATAAATTAGCCCGATCATTAAAATTAAATAAACTGATTTTTGTACGTCAAATGATTGTAGTGGGTAATTTATTGCAGAATTTACCTGAAAAAGATCGAATAAGCCCAATTTTGGCAGAATATCAACAACTCAATCCGATAAATAGTTCTGATATTGTGGTTGAAACGCCAGACACAAATGAGGCGAAAGAATTACTGACTTTTTGTCGTAAATTTACTGTACCGTTACGGAATGCTTTAAAAGCTCAAGGGTGGCTTAAAAAGAGTGAATATACACAAAATAGCGTTACCTTACACATTTTATTTATTGGTTCGGGGAAATGCTATGTAGGCTATGCTTATAACCATAATCGATCTACCCATTTTATGGGGATTCCTCGCCTAAAATTCCCAGCAGATGCACCAAGCCGTTCAACCTTAAAATTAGAAGAAGCTATTTTGACTTTTATTCCTACTTCAGAAGAGAAAAAACGGTTGAATGATCAAATGATCGGGGTAGATTTGGGAGCTTGTCCGGGCGGTTGGAGTTATCAGCTCATCAAAAGAGGCGTTTTTGTTTATGCGGTTGATCACGGGAAAATGGCAGATAGCCTCCACGAAACGGGCAGAATAGAACATTGTGAAGAAGATGGCTTTAAATTTCAGCCGCCGAAACGTAAACAAGTGCATTGGTTAGTATGTGATATGGTTGAACAGCCAATGCGTATTGCAAAATTAATAGCCAAATGGATTATCAACGGCTGGTGTAAAGAAACAATTTTCAATTTGAAATTGCCGATGAAAAAACGTTATCAGGAAGTAAAATTATGCCTTGAGTTTTTAGAGACAGAACTCGCTAAACACGGTTTTTGGTTTAAAATTCAAGCAAAACACCTTTACCACGATAGAGAAGAAATTACTGTACATATCGCTATAATGGGTAAAAAACAGTAGGTATTTTATGAAAAATAATATCCTAACCGTTAGCCAACTTAATTATTCTGTACGTCATCAGCTAGAAGCTGAATTTGGGCATATTTGGCTTGTAGGGGAAATTTCAAATTTTAGCCAACCTGTTTCAGGGCATTGGTATCTGACTTTAAAAGATGAGCAAGCACAGGTTCGTTGTGCAATGTTTAGAATGAAAAATCAGCGAGTTAATTTCCAGCCACGTAATGGGGTACAGGTGCTAGTTCGGGCTGGAGTAAGTTTATATGAGCCTCGAGGTGATTACCAAGTCATTATTGAAACAATGCAACTGGCGGGCGATGGTATATTGCAACAGCAGTTTGATCAGTTAAAAATGAAATTGGCGGGCGAAGGGCTATTCGCCCAAGACCATAAAAAATCATTACCCAGTTTTGTTAAGCGAGTGGGAATTATTACTTCATCAAGCGGTGCGGCATTACAAGATATTTTGCATATATTGCACCGCCGTGATCCGAGCTTACAAGTAGTTATCTACCCTTCAATGGTACAAGGGAAAGAGGCTACGCACGATATTGTTATGATGGTTGAACTAGCCAATAAACGACAAGAGTGCGATGTGCTTATTGTGGGGCGTGGTGGCGGTTCTTTAGAAGATTTATGGTGTTTTAACGAAGAAGCGGTGGCGAGAGCGATTTATCACTCAAAAATTCCAATTATTAGTGCCGTTGGGCACGAAACGGACGTAACCATTGCTGATTTTGTTGCAGATGTAAGAGCACCAACGCCTTCAGCTGCCGCAGAATTAGTGAGTCGGGATCGACAAGAGCTTTATCGCCAGCTACAACATCAACTAGATCGTGCAAGTTTAGCTTTCGATCGAATATGGTCTGAAAAAATTGGTTATTTTAAGCACCTTTCATCTCGTTTAATAATGCAACATCCTGCAAAATTATTGCAACATAATCGTATTCAGCTCAATCAATCGCAGAAAAGAGTAGAACGGGCAATTTTTCATATTTTGAGCTATCGTCAGCAACAAATTCAACAACTTGAACATCGGCTTAATACGCAACATCCACAGCGTCAGCTAGCTCATCAACAGCAACAATTTATTACATTGAATAAACGTTTATTACAGCAGATTGAACAAGTGATGTTGAGAAAACAGCAGAAATTGCAAAATGTACGCCAGCGTTTGGCACGAAATCCTCTGCCAAATCGGGTAAGTACAGCTCAACAACAGTGGCAACATTTGAACCAGCGGTTACTTTATGCAATGGAAAACAGATTAAACAGCCATAAAATGGCTTTCCAACAGTATTGCGTTCAGTTAGAAAGTTTAAGCCCCCTTAAAGTGTTATCACGAGGGTATTCGGTTACCCAAAATAGTGAGGGCAAGGCACTATTATCAGTAGAAAAAATCGCTGTGGGTGAGCAAATTACAACTCGATTGGAACAAGGCGAAATTATTAGCCAAGTATTATCAATAAAACCTTAGCAAGCGGTTATTTTAGGATAAAATTTGCGAATTGAATGTAAGAAATAAAAAAGATCGTGAAGTACGATCTTTTTTAGTAAGCATAAAAGGTAAAAGAACGGCGTTAATCTACAATATTTACCACAGAATCCGCATTAAGCCCACGCAGTGAAGCGCCTTTCCTTGCACGTTCCCCTCGATATTGTGCAATATCGTTTGGTTTTAGTACGATTTTGCGTTTGCCTGAAGTAAATACAAGTGATTGGTTAGGGCGAATAATCAATAAACGGTTCAATAATTCTGTACCTGCTTTGGCGGCTGCACTAGAAATATTGATAATTTTATTGCCTTTTCCTTTCGACAACATTGGCAGTTCTTTTACTGGGAAAACTAGCATTTTTCCAAGGCTACTCATTGCAACTAATAAATTATCATCATTTTCATCTAGGCATTGTGGCAGTAGCACTTTCGCATTTTCTGATAAGGAAATGACCGCTTTCCCTGCTTTATTACGAGAAATCAGATCGCTAAATCTACTAATAAAGCCATAGCCTGAATCTGATGCCATTAGAATGGGCGTGTTTTCTTCTGCCATCAAAACGTGTTGTATGCTTGCTCCTTCAGGGAGGTTAATTTTGGTTGTAATAGGCTCGCCTTGTCCTCGAGCAGAAGGTAGAGATAACGGATCAAGAGTATAGCAACGCCCTGTGCTATCAATAAAAACCACGGGCTGATTACTTTTTCCTGAGGTATGAGCGAGATAATTATCGCCAGCTTTAAAACTCAGTTTATCAATTTCAATATCTTGCCCTTTAGCTTTGGCACAACGCACCCAGCCTTTTTCTGAGAGAATGATCGTAACATCTTCAGCGGGAGTGAGTTCACTTTCGGTAATGGCTTTGGCTTCTGCTCGTTCTATAATCGGTGAACGGCGTGGGCTGGCGTAAAGTTTTGCATCGGCCTGAATTTCTTTTTTAATCAACGTACTTAAACGGCGTTCAGAACCTAAGGTTTCTTGTAAATATTGTTTTTCGTCCGTTAATTTTTGCATTTCTGCTTGCAATTCTTGCTCTTCTAATTTTGCCAAATGGCGTAAGCGTAAATTTAAAATGGCTTCGGCTTGAATTTCGCTTAATGCAAAGCGTGCCATTAATTCACTTTTAGGCTCATCTTCATTGCGGATAATTTCAATCACCTCGTCAATATTCAAAAAGGCGATTTGTAAGCCATCTAAAATATGTAAGCGGTTAAGAATTTTATCTAAGCGGAAATTTAAACGGCGAGTAACCGTTGTTCGGCGAAATACGAGCCATTCCGTTAAAATGGTGTGCAAATTTTTAACTGTCGGTTTACCGTCAAGCCCAATCATATTCATATTGATCCGATAACTTTTTTCGAGATCGCTTGTTGCAAATAAGTGGCTCATGAGTAATTCACAATCGGTACGTTTGCGAACTTCAAGCACAATACGAATTGGCGTGCTATGATCTGACTCATCACGAATATCATCAACCATTGGCAGTTTTTTATTTCGCATTTGGTTAGCGATCTGCTCAATAATCTTAGAGGGCGAGGCTTGATGCGGAAGAGCGGTAATAATCACCTGATCATTTTCTTTGTGCCAAATCGCTCGCATTTTGATTGAGCCTTTACCTTGCTCATACATTTTCACAATGTCTGCTTTTGGCGTGATGATTTCAGCGTCTGTTGGGTAGTCAGGGCCTTGTACAAATTCAAGTAAATCGGCTAAACAAGCGGTCGGATTTTCTAATAATTTTACGCAAGCATCGGCTAATTCATTGATATTATGGGGCGGAATATCCGTTGCCATTCCAACGGCAATACCTGTTGTACCATTGAGTAAAATATGAGGTAAGCGAGCAGGTAAGTATTTAGGCTCTTCTAATGAACCGTCAAAATTAGGCTGATAATCAACAGTGCCTTGACCTAATTCAGCTAATAACACATCGGCAATTTTGGCGAGTTTAGATTCCGTATAACGCATTGCCGCAAAGGATTTTGGATCATCAGGCGCACCCCAGTTCCCTTGCCCATCAATTAACGGATAGCGGTAAGAGAAAGGCTGTGCCATTAACACCATTGCCTCATAACAAGCACTGTCGCCGTGGGGGTGGAATTTACCTAATACGTCCCCAACTGTGCGGGCAGATTTTTTATATTTTGCAGACGCATTTAACCCAAGTTCAGACATTGCATAGATAATTCGGCGTTGTACAGGTTTTAGCCCATCGCCAATAAATGGCAAAGCTCTATCCATAATGACATACATTGAATAGTTTAGATAAGCTGCTTCGGTAAACTGCCTAATTGGCATTTTCTCAATGCCTTCATAATTCATACTTTCACTGGTTTGTTCGGTCATAGTTTATCTTAAAGAAATGTCCCTTTATAACAAGGGGATTTTGAGAAACACTGTATTTTTATAGAGTGTATTTTCGCTTATTTCAGCCTGTTTGTCTATGGAAAGAGAGCTAAAGTATGGTGTTCTATTATCTATCTCAACGTTTAATATTTCATTCAGTCTGCATATTTTTTATAGTGTATTTGGCTATTTTTAATCACGTCTAACAAATCAAATTTATGATGAAAAAATCAATTCTTTCAGTCTTGTTTTATTTAACAACGTTAACTTATTCGGCTAATTCTATGGCTTTATCTCCGCCTTTAGAAGAAATTAAACAAGCGGCGGAACAAGGAGATGCAAAAGCGCAATATAACCTCGGTGTGGCGTATGATAATGGTCAAGGTGTGCCACAAAGCTATATTGAAGCGAAAGCGTTGTATAAACAAGCCTGTGAAAATGGAAATCAAAAAGGCTGTGATCAGTATAAACGTTTAAATTTGTCAGGTTATTAAATAAGCGTTAATAAAGTAATTCCCCTACACCTTTTAAAATGTATAGGGGAATTATTTTTCTTGTTATTTTTTCTTCGCATATTTTAGCGAGTCGATCGCTACGGCGAAAATAATAATGCTTCCTTTGATGATATATTGCCAGTAAGGGTTTACGCCGATGTAGGTTAAGCCATAGTTGATTACGGTAAAAATGAGTACTCCTGTAATCACACCGATTACTGTGCCTACGCCACCAGCAAAGGAAACGCCCCCAACCACGCAAGCAGCAATCGCATCAAGTTCATACATAAAACCTAAATTGTTTGTGGCAGAGCCAATTCTGCCTGCTTCTAACATTCCACCAAAGCCGTAAAACATACCTGCTATCATATAAATTACTACTAAATTGCGTGTGACATTTACCCCTGAAACACGAGCGGCTTCGGGGTTGCCACCAATGGCGAAGATATTTTTACCGAAGCGGGTTTTGTTCCACATAATCCAGACTAAAAATGCGGAAATCGCAGCATAAATAGTAATGTAAGAGAGGTGAAAAGATCCAATTTTAAAAAAACCTTGAGTAAAATTTGAAAAATTATCGTTAAAACCTGCAATAGGTGATGACCCTACGGCATCATAATAGAGAGAGTTTATGCCATAGACGATAATCATTGTCCCCATTGTGGCAATGAATGGTGTTACATTGAGATAGGCAATCACGATACCGTTAATCAACCCAATCAATGCCCCTACAATACAAACAATCAATATGACAACGGGAATAGGAATTTCACCTAAATTAGGGAAAACACGGTTTATATTATCTATTGCTTGCAATAATGTAGCGGAAATAACCGCTGCTAACCCCACCTGACGACCTGCGGATAAGTCTGTGCCTTGTGTAATCAATAAGCCTGCAACACCTAATGCAATGATTAAGCGAACGGACGATTGGGTTAAAATATTGCTGAAGTTTCTTAAACTTAAAAAGCTCGGATCTTGTGCAATAATGATGACTAATAAAATCAATAATACGAAATAAATCGCATTTTGTTTGAGAAAATCTAAAGATTTATTTTGAGTAAAAGCCATAGCGATTCCTTTTAGTTTTATAAATATTTTGCAGATAGTTGCAAAATCTCTTCTTGAGTGGTATTTGCTGTTTCAACAATGCCCGCTACTTTACCGTTGCTCATTACTAGAATGCGGTCGGTAACCCCTAATAATTCAGGCATTTCAGACGAGATCATAATGATTCCTTTATCTTTCTGTGCCAGTTGCATTATGAGCTGATAAATTTCAAATTTTGCACCGATGTCAATGCCCCTAGTCGGTTCATCAAGCATTAAAATTTCAGGTTGGGTGAGTAGCCAACGTCCAATCACGACTTTTTGCTGATTTCCACCAGAGAGTGAGCCAATGTGCGTACGGTGAGATGGCGTTTTTACATTCATTGAACTGATAACCCACTGGGTATCACTTTTCATTTTTTTATTGTTTAATAAGCCAAATGGACTGATATAGGATTTTATATTTGAAATTAACGAGTTAAACTCAATATTCAAATTGGCATAAATTCCCGTGGAACGGCGTTCTTCCGTTACTAAGGCAAAGCCATTGTTTATTGCTTCTAAAGCGGTGTGATTTTTCAATAATTTCCCGTGCAGTTTAATTGTGCCGCTTTTGCGTTCTCGCACACCGAAAATTGTTTCAACAATATCAGTGCGTTTTGCCCCAACTAAGCCTGCAATGCCTAAAATTTCCCCTTTGCGTAAGGAAAAACTAACGTCTTCAATAGAAGGTTGATTTAATGCGGTTAAATTTTCAATGTCTAAAATCACTTCTTTAGGCGTATTAGTTTTGGCAGGGAAGCGTTGGGTCAGCTCTCGCCCTACCATCATTGAAACAATACTGTCCATTGTACAATCTTTGATGGTTAAGGTATTGATCCATTTTCCATCTCGTAAAATGGTAATTTCATCACAAATTTTGAAAATTTCGTCCATTTTGTGTGAAATATAGATAATGCCACAGCCCCGATTTTTCAGTTTTTCAATGATCTTAAATAGATGATCGACTTCTTTTTCTGAAAGTGAAGAGGTTGGCTCGTCCATAATCACAATTTTAGCGTTGTAAGAAAAGGCTTTGGCAATTTCAATCATCTGCATTTGTGATACAGATAAATTTTCGACTTTCTCTTTTGGGTCAATATTGATTTCCAATTCATCAAAAATTGCTTTGGTATCTCGATACATTTTAGCGTGATCGACAAAAATACCTTTTAATGGATAACGCCCAAGCCAAAGGTTGTCCATTACATTACGTTGGCGGACAAGGTTTAGCTCTTGATGAACCATTGAAATGCCGTTTTCAAGAGCTTCTTTAGAGGTTTTAAAGTGAGTGGGTTTACCTAAAAAGAGAATTTCTCCTTCGTCTTTGGTATAAATACCAAATAAACATTTGAGTAAGGTTGATTTGCCTGCGCCATTTTCTCCCATTAAGGCGTGAACGGAATGAGATTTCACCGTTAAATTTGCGTGATCTAAGGCTTTCACCCCAGGAAAGGATTTGCTGACATTTTTCATTGTCAGAAGTATTTGGCTATCGTTTTTTTGTCCTGTCATATCCAACCTTGGTAACACGAAATGCGTTAAATTTAGTTAAAGATAAGCGGTAAGATGTGCAAAATTTTTGTAAACAGACCGCTTGAAGTAGGCAATACGTCCTTTTTATAAAAACAAAAGGGGAGGCCTGCTCCCCTTTGATTTATTTAGGGTTATTTTAAAAAGTCAGATAAATTGTCTTTATCTACACCAACGTAAGGAATACGCAGAACTTTATTTTTTAATTCCCATTTTGTACCATCTGTAATTGGTTTACCTGTGGCTAAATTATTCGATAATTGCACAATAACTTTACCTTGTGTAACACCATCATTTAGAACAGTTCCCGCAATTTCCCCTTTTTTGATAAGCTGTAATACTTCAGGCAATGCATCAACACCAAAAATTGGTAATTTTTTACCGTGTGCTTTTGTGGCTTCTAATGCCCCCATTGCCATACCATCATTATTGGCGATGATAACTTCAATATCTTTAGCCTTAGAGCTTGATAGCCAAGCATCCATTTTGTCTTTTGCTAAAGCAGCGTCCCACATACCGGTATCTTGGAAAATTTGTTCAGTTTGAATGCCGACTTTATTTAATTGTTCGATCACATATTTCGTGCGAGCTTCTGCATCAGGGTGTCCTGGTTCGCCTTTTAATAGTGCAAATTGAATTTTTCCGTCTTTATTTAAGTCAGCCGTTGGATTTGCTTTCCAATATTTTGCAATTAAATTTCCTTGAATTACGCCAGATTCTTGTGGGTTTGTGCCAACATAGTAAGCATTTTCATAACTGGCAATAGCGCTGTCGCCAGGATCTTTATTGAAGAAAATAACAGGAATATTATCAGGTTTTGCTTTGCCAATAATGGTTTTAGCTGCAGAAGGATCAACTAAGTTAATAGCTAAAGATTTTACGCCTTTAGAAATTAGAACATCAACTTGGTCATTTTGAATAGACTGTGCATTTTGAGAATCATTCATCAATAAATCAATGTTTTTAAACTGCGTGGCTTCTTTTTCGATCTCTTTACGCATCAATGACATAAAATTATCATCATATTTATAAATAGTTACGCCAATACGGTCAGCGGCTTGTGCCGATGTTGCCATAATGCCTAGCCCTAAAGAGAAAATGATGGAACTGAGTACGGTTTTTTTCATAATGATTCCTATAAATGAAGTTGGAATTTTGTTGTGAATAAATGTGATCATCAGTGTGATGATTGTGTAAAATTTTACGGGAAACAGAGAGAAAAAAACGTGATCTTATTCACAGAATAGCAAGGAAATTAGTGGAATGGATCTAAATGATAAGCCATTGTGCGATAACAGATGTTGCAATGGCTATGGAATAGAATGTTTAAATTATAAATTGCTTATATTTAAGGCATTATCGTTGCCTGTTAAAAACGTTTGAACATTTATTCGTAATTGGGTTACCCACTGTTTTTGATTAGAAGAAGGGGGGGTATTTGGGTTATCAAACCACATTTTTAAGTCGGAAAAATGGGTAGGATATGCGAACGCTAGCCGTTTTAAACTAACATAGCTACTTGCAAGAGAGCGTTTAGCTGTTGCAAACCCGTGTAGATTTCGCCAATCTTCTATGGCAAGTGTGAAGATAAGCGGTGTGATTTCCACTTTTTTTGTTAACAGAGAAGGGGTAATTCCCAGTGTTGTATAAAATGGTTGAAGTGGGAGGTCTCGTTCAAATTGGTAGATGGCTTGATCGGTAAACCGCTTACCTTTTGGGGAAATAGGATAGAGCATCATTGCACTGTGATAACCGCTACTTGCTTCACGAGTCGGAGTAATTTGAACAAGTTGAAATCCGCAGGCTTGCCAAAATTGGAGCAGAGGTTGGCTCATTCCAAAACTAACCGAGAGAAAATCAACAAGCGGTGGGCTTTGTGAGATAATTTGCGAAATTAACCGCTTTCCATAGCCTTTCTGCTGGTGGCTAATTTGCACTGCAAGGCGAGAAATTCGGACTGAACGTAGTTTACACGCATCAGGTAAATTTCCTTGATAACAGAGATATTGAGCAACTAAATTGCCGTGTGGACGCCTTTCACCACGCCAAATAGCGTTAGTTAAGCTCTCATCAAGCCCGCCTTCTGCCATTGCCCAACTACCTGCAATTAGTTGGTTATTGTGCCAAATAGCATCAAAATATTGATTTGGTGAATCAAATAGACGGCGGAGATCTGTGGGCGTTGTTTTGTAGTGCGCTTCACTCAATAGCTGAAAGAATTTAATTTTTTGGCAAATTTTTGGTGAAAACTGACCGCTTGTAGTGAAATCGGGTGTGCTATTTTCTAATAACAGCAACCGATGAATAAAATTCTCAAGAGAATCATTTTCGCCGTATCGTAAGGGCTGAGTCAATTTCCATTGTTGAGTTGAACGTTGTAGTTGAGCCTGTAATTTGAGCGAAAAACCACGCCCTGTGCCTTCATAGTTATGAGTTGTTGTGGTTAAAATAACTTTATCGAAATAGTGGCAGAATTGATTCAGTATTGGTAAAGGTAAACTGGCAGCTTCATCAACAAATAACCAGTGATGAGAAGAAATTTTGTGTGTGCTAATGAGTTGAAGTAGTTGATCTGGAGCGAAAAAAGCAATATCAGCAGATTCAATTTCTTTCCAAAAATTAGGCAAAACAGAATGACTACGAGCAGTGATAATGACTTGAGCAGTTTTTGCTAGCGTTTGAGCTAATTTACCTGAAAGGGTAGATTTACCTCGCCCCCGAGGTGCGGTGATCAAATGAATATCAGCTTGAGCAAGCGGTAGTTTGAGCAGAATATTTTTCTGTTCTAAGGTTAGTTGTTCCGTTGATATTTTTTGTTCTGAATAGTAATTGAATCTATTTTCCGAAACAGTGTAACGTTTTTTTGCTAAATGTAGGTTATTACAGATAGGAAAATTAAACTCTGCAACTAATTTTTGAAAATAATGATAGAAGTTGGGCGTTGTGATAGCAATATTGCCGTTCCAACGCAAAGCATCTAAATCAGTTTGTTCTGGTAATGTATCCCAGTTTGGGCAAATTAGATAAAGCGAGCCGTTTGACTGAATTGTCCCTGCTACAATGGCGAACGCATCAAGATTAAAGCAGATCCCCTGTTCTGCTCGCATATCATAAATAACATAGCTAAATTCCTGTCCGAGTAGGGTTTTTGCATTACTAAATGGAATGCTTTTAGCAATGTTGGGTACAATAATTTGCCCGAGAGCGGAAATTTGCGGAAGACAATTTTCTTCACTACATTTTTCAGGGGCGATTACCACTAATTTTCGCATTATTCAGCTAGTTTCTCACTGAGATAAGGATCTGCAAAGCCGAGTGTTTGCATAATGTTAGTTTCTAAACTTTCCATTTCTTCTGCTTCTTCATCTGTTAAATGATCATAACCTAATAGATGGAGTGTACCGTGAATAGCAAGATGAGCCCAGTGTGCTTCAATCGGTTTTTGCTGTTCTTTGACCTCTTGTTCAACAACTTGGCGACAAATGACTAAATCCCCTAATAGAGGTATTTCAATTCCATCTGGTATTTCAAATGGAAAAGAAAGTACGTTAGTTGGTTTGTCTTTGCCACGGTAGGTTAAATTTAAATTGTGGCTTTCAGGCTCATCAACAATACGTACGGTGATTTCAGTTTCAGGATAATTTTCTGTGTTTGCTTGTAGGGCTAAGGCGTGATGAATCCAGTGTCGAAACTGTTGTTCACTTGGAAGATCAAGGCTATTTTCACTTGCAATTTGAAGATCAATATAGAGGTTTTGCATAATAAAATCGATTTAAAAGTTATAGGGCTTGGTTAATCAAGTGGATAGATAAAATTTGTAAATTATTGCCATTTTAAGACCGCTTGCTGGTCGCTTTCTCGTCCTTCAATCCAGCGTTCGCCAGTATCAGTACGTTCACGTTTCCAAAATGGAGCTTTAGTTTTTAGATAGTCCATAATAAATTCATTAGCAGAATAAGCATCACCTCGATGTGCTGAACTGACACCGACTAATACAATTTCATCACCTGTATTGAGCTGTCCAATGCGATGGATAATAGAGATACGTTGTAGATCCCAACGTTGACGAGCTTGCTCTACGATCTCATTTAATGCTTTTTCGATCATTGTAGGATAATATTCTAAGTAAAGCCCAGATACGGTATCACCTAAGTTCATTTCTCTCACTTTACCCACAAAAATAGTGGTTGCACCGACACTGTTTTTTTCACTTAACCAGTTATAAATCGCATTTTGATCGAAAGGTTCTGTTTGAATATGAATTTGAGTTTCCATTTAGCCTCCAGTAACGGGTGGAAAAAAGGCAACTTCATCATTATCTTTTACTTCTGCTGAAAGTGGGGAAATAGTTTGATTTATTGCTACTAATAATCTCCCTGCTTCTAGCGCTAATGCCCATTTATTCCCTTTTTCAGCAAGATGTTGGCGAATTTCCTCTGCAGTATGGAAATTTGGTTCAAGCTCTAAGCGTTCTAATCCAATTAATTCACGGGTTTGAGCAAAAAAAAGTATGTTAATCATCTTTTATTCCTTTTCTATCTATTTATCAGTTTGCTGAATGTTGTGCGATAAAATCTCCAGATTTTCCACCGCTTTTTTGTAGTAACCGCACTTGTTCAATAATTATATCTTTTTGTACTGCTTTGCACATATCGTAAATAGTCAAGGCTGCGATACTGGCGGCAGTGAGGGCTTCCATTTCTACGCCTGTTTTACCCGATAATTTACATAGCGATTCTATCCGAACTTGGTTAGTCTCAGGTAGAGCTTCAAGAAAAATTTCTACTTTAGCTAACAGTAGTGGGTGGCAAAGGGGAATGAGTTCCCAAGTTCTTTTTGCTGCTTGAATACCTGCAATACGAGCAGTGGCGAAGACATCGCCTTTATGATGATTGCCAGATATGATCATTTGTAAGGTTTCTGCATTCATTGTGACTAAGGCTTCAGCTCGAGCCTCTCGAACACTTTCTTGTTTCATTGAAACATCAACCATATTGGCTTCACCATTTTGATTAATATGGGTAAATTGCATTATTTTTATCCTAAAGGTTATTTATTTTTATATAAGTGTAACGTAAAAAATTAAGTTGGTCATTTTCTACGAGAACAAGTAGTCAATTCTACTCAAAAATTTGCAAATTTTAAGGTATAATCCGACAGTTCCCCCTATTTCCCGAATTTAATAAGGATCTTATATGCCAACTGAAAATAAAGAGTGTATTGTTATTGCCATTGCTGGTGCATCTGCATCAGGTAAAAGTTTAATTGCATCAACTATTTACAAAGAATTAAAAGATGAGTTGGGGAATGATGATATAGGGATTATTTCGGAAGATTCTTATTATAGTGACCAAAGCCATTTAGCAATGGAGGAGCGAGTAAAAACTAATTATGATCACCCAAATGCAATGGATCACGATTTATTGGTTACTCATTTACAGGCGTTAAAACAAGGGCAAGCCGTTGATATTCCTGAATATGACTATACAGAACATAACCGTAAAACAACTGTTACCCACTTTTCGCCAAAACGTATTATTATTTTAGAAGGAATTTTGTTATTAACGGACGAATATATCCGTAATGAAATTGATGTTTCTATTTTCGTTGATGCACCGTTAGATATCTGTTTTATTCGCCGATTAAAACGAGATATGCAAGAGCGGGGCAGAACAATGGATTCAGTGGTAAGTCAGTACCGTAAAACGGTTAGGCCAATGTTTTTACAATTTGTAGAGCCTTCTAAGCAATACGCTGATATTATCATTCCGAAAGGTGGTAAAAATCGTATTGCTATTAATATTTTGAAAGCACAAATTAAGCAGTTATTAAAACAGAAATAGGATAAATGATGAGACTGTGCGACAGAGATATTGAGCGTTATTTAGATGAAGGCATTATTAGTTTAACTCCGAGACCGACTAACGATAAAATTAACGGAGCAACGATTGATGTGCGTTTAGGTAATTCGTTTCGGGTGTTTCGGGAACACGCTACCCCTTATATTGATTTAAGTGGCCCTCGAGAACAAATGGCAGCACAGCTTGAGCAAGTAATGAGTGAAGAAATTCTGATTTCAGATGATGAAGCCTTTTTTCTACACCCCGGAGAGCTTGCGTTAGCAACAACGTTAGAGTCGGTAAAATTACCAGCAAATGTCGTAGGTTGGCTTGATGGACGTTCATCACTCGCTCGCTTAGGCTTAATGGTTCACGTTACTGCTCACCGTATTGACCCCGGTTGGGAGGGGAAAATTGTGTTGGAATTTTTCAACGCAGGTAAGTTGCCGTTGGCATTACGCCCAAATATGGCGATTGGCGCATTGAGTTTTGAAATTTTAAGTGGCTATGCAGCACGTCCTTATAATGCCCGTAAAGATGCGAAATATAAAAATCAGCAAAGTGCTGTCTCTAGCCGTATCAATCAAGATGAGTGATGTTAGAGTGTAAATAAATTTGATAAAAAAACCGCTTGTTAGCCTAATAAATGGTAAACAAGCGGTTTTTTTATCCCATTTTTTGCAAAATAACCCAATGGAATTGGGCTATTTATTTAAAATTAGATGAAATGTAAGTTTAGCGGTTAATGGCTAAACATTGCTGAAATCGATTCTTCATTGCTAATACGGCGAATTGATTCTGCCAACATACCAGATAATGTCAGTACTCTTACTTTATTTAAAGCACGGATTTCTGCGGAAAGCGGAATGGTATCTGTTACAACGACTTCATCTAATGCCTCATTGGCGAGGTTTTTCGCCGCTGATCCTGAGAATACGGCGTGAGTTGCGTAGGCAAATACTCGGCGAGCACCACGTTCTTTCAATGCTTCTGCCGCTTTAACTAATGTACCACCAGTGTCAATCATATCATCGACTAAAATACAATCACGCTCTGCAACATCACCAATAATGTGCATTACCTGTGAAACATTCGCTTTTGGGCGACGTTTGTCGATAATTGCCATATCAGCATCATTTAATAGTTTAGCTACTGCTCTTGCTCTTACAACACCGCCGATATCTGGAGAAACTACAATAGGATTAACTAAATCCGTTTTTTTCAAAATGTCATCAAGTAAAACGGGAGAGCCAAAGACGTTATCAACAGGTACATCAAAAAAGCCCTGAATTTGTTCAGCGTGTAAATCACAAGTAAGAACACGATCAACACCAACACTCGATAAGAAATCGGCGACTACTTTTGCAGTAATCGGCACACGAGCAGAACGAACACGACGATCTTGGCGGGCATAACCAAAATAAGGAATAACAGCGGTAATACGGCCTGCAGATGCTCGGCGAAGTGCATCAACCATTACGATAAGTTCCATTAAATTATCATTTGTTGGTGCACAGGTAGATTGTACGATGAAAATGTCCCCACCACGTACATTCTCATTGATTTGTACTTGAATTTCACCGTCACTGAAACGACCAACGGTTGCATCGCCAAGGGAAATATAAAGACGTTCAGCAATTCGTTTTGCTAATTCAGGGGTGGCATTTCCTGCGAAGAGTTTAATATCAGGCATTGTCGGGTAACCTCTAGGTTATAAAGTGGGAAATAAATTCAATGTTTGATGGAGTGGAGAAATATTTTGCCCTTGTGCGATAAAACCTTGAATATTTTCGGGCTTTAATTCAAACACACTGCGTGCTTCGGCTTCACTCTCAAATTCGGCAAATACACAAGCACCTGTGCCTGTGAGCCGAGTCGGTGCATATTGTAGCAACCAAGCGAGTAGATCATCAACCTCTGAATAGAGATCTCGGACAATTTTTTCGCAATCGTTTTCCCATTGTATGGATAATAATTGACCTAGATCACGTTTTGGGGTATTTCGTGGTAAATGGGGGTGGTTAAAAATAAGTGCGGTTGAAATGGCAACTTCGGGTTTAAGTACAAGATACCATTTTTCAGATGGGTTACAAGCCGTTAATTTTTCGCCAACACCTTCAGCAAATGCAGAAAATCCGTGAACAAAAATTGGGACATCAGCGCCTAATGTTAAGCCGATTTCTGCCAATATTTCTAGGCTTAAATTTGTTTGCCATAGCTTATTTAAGCCAACTAATACCGTTGCTGCGTTTGATGAGCCACCACCCACGCCGCCGCCAAGAGGCAAACGTTTTACAATACTTAAATCTGCACCAATGGGACAAGCGGTATAATCTTGCAATAATTTTGCTGCACGATAGATTAAGTTTTGTTCTGTTGGTACGCCTTCGATTGAGTTTGCTAGCACAATTTTGTTGTCTTGGCGACAAGTTAGGGTAATTTCATCGCCAAAATTTAGAAATTGAAAAAGTGTTTGCAATTCGTGGTAGCCATCTGATCGCTTACCTGTGATATATAAAAATAGGTTGAGTTTGGCAGGGCTTGGAAGTATGAGTTGTTGAGCCATTAGTATGTCCAATTATCAATCCGAATTTTAAGAGTCTGTTTACCATTATTTAGTACAATCAGTTTTGGTAAGTTTGGTTGTTTTTCTTCGTGATATTCCACAAAATTGACTTTCCATACTTCGCCATTTATTGCATAGTCAAATTGTGCTAGCTGGCGTTTTTCATTCACAATATAGTGCGAGTGCTGCTCGGGCTGACCTTTCACCCAGTAAGCGAATTGATCAATAGGGAAGGAGATACCAATTATCTCTTTCATCAATTTGTTAATATCTTGTTCGGTGCGTGAATGCCCCTCACTATCTGAAATAGTTAAGCCTGTACGGTGGCGTTGTAATTTTAATGATTTACTTGATAGATTAGATGACATTGTAAGGGAAAATTGGATAGGGGTTTGATATTTCCAGTCAAAGTGAGAAGAAAAGCGTTCTTCAGGCGAAATATAACCAAATTGTCCTGCAACGGCATAAGCATTGATTTGTTTTAGTTGAACAAGGTGCTTTTGCCATTGTATATCATCGTGTGAAATAGCAATGGTTGGTTGGTTTGATTGTTCTGGGGCATCATAAATAGACTGGCAACCTGTCAGCGTAATTAGGGTAATCAATGTTAAAAGTCGTTTTGTGATTAGTTTCATCGAAGTATCTCGTCAAAAATAGCCGTTTAGTTAAAAAATTTGATGAATAGTATAATAGAAAGCGGTGAGATTAGGGGATTTTTTGCAATAAAAAACCCTAGAAATCGGTATTCTAGGGTTCTACTTAAAGGCTATAAACTGTTTTTTTCACCACGAGCGAGGCTGATTACACCAGAACGTACGATTTCTGTAATGGTTGTTTCTGCCTGAATTGCTTGTATAAATGCATTGAGCTTTTCGCTTGTCCCAGAGAGCTGAATAATATATTGCTTAGGGGTGATATCAACAATTTGCCCACGGAAAATATCTGTCATTCGTTTTAGCTCATCACGGGTCGAACCTGTTGCTCTTACTTTAACTAATAGCACTTCTCGTTCAATATGTTCACAATGGCTTAAATTAGTAACTTTAAATACATCAATCAATTTATGTAATTGTTTTTCGATCTGCTCTAATACTTGAGCATCGCCATTTGCCACAATGGTCATTCGAGATAGGCTTGGATCATCAGTCGGCGCAACCGTTAGACTTTCAATATTAAATCCCCGTTGGGAAAATAACCCAACAACACGAGATAATGCTCCAGATTCATTTTCTAATAATACGGATAATGTTCTACGCATTTGTACGCTCCGTTTTGCTTAACATCATATCTTTCATTGATTCACCCCGAATTTGCATAGGGTAAACGTGTTCAGTTTCATCAACTAGCACATCGACAAAAACTAATTTATCTTTAATAGCGAAGGCCTGTTGCAATTTTTCAGTTAATTCTGACCGCTTGTCAATTCGAATACCAACGTGTCCGTAGGCTTCTGCGAGTTTAACAAAATCAGGTAAGGAATCCATATAGGAATGAGAATGACGGCCTGCATAAATAATATCTTGCCACTGTTTTACCATACCTAAAAAACGGTTATTTAAGTTGATAATAACCACCGGGGTATCATACTGTTTGGCAGTAGAAAGCTCTTGAATATTCATTTGGATACTGCCATCACCCGTAACACACACAACCGTTGCATCAGGGTAAGCAAATTTTACCCCGAGAGCGGCAGGTAAACCAAAGCCCATTGTGCCAAGTCCACCTGAATTTATCCAACGGCGTGGTTTATCAAAAGGGTAGTGAAGGGCTGCAAACATTTGGTGTTGTCCTACATCAGAGGCAACATAAGCATCACCTTTTGTTATTTGATACATGGCTTGAATGACTTCTTGTGGCTTGATCATTTTACCCGATTCAAAGGCGAGACATTGGCGGGCCTTCCAATGGTGGATTTGTTCCCACCAAGCGGTGAGATCTGCCTGATTTTTTGCTAAATTTTCATCGCCAAGTAAAGCTAAAAATTCATTAAGAATATTTTTCGCTGAGCCTACAATAGGAATATAAGCAGGCACAGTTTTTGAGATAGAGGTTGGGTCAATATCAATATGAATAACTTTAGCATTCGGGCAATATTTGGATAAATTATTGGTAGTACGATCATCAAAACGAACACCAATACCTAAAATTAAATCACTGTCGTGCATTGCGTTATTTGCTTCATAAGTACCATGCATACCTAGCATACCAAGGAATTGTTTGTCTGTACTTGGAAATGCCCCCAATCCCATTAATGAGCTTGTTACAGGTAAGTTTAATTGATGAGCAAATTCAGTAACTTGCTGGCAAGCGTCACCTAATATCACCCCACCACCTACATATAACACAGGTTTTTTCGCAACTAATATGGCTTTTAAGGCTTTTTTAATTTGCCCTTTATGTCCTTGTACTGTGGGATTATAGGATCTTAATGAAACATCTTCAGGATATTGATAGCTATATTTATAAGCAGGGTTTACAACGTCTTTAGGTAAATCAATCACAACAGGCCCAGGACGTCCCGTTGAGGCAATATAAAAGGCTTTTTTGATGGTTTCAGGAATGTCTTCTGCACGTTTAACTAAAAAGCTATGTTTTACAACAGGGCGAGATATACCCACCATATCACACTCTTGGAAAGCGTCAGAACCAATTAAATTGGAAGGAACCTGTCCTGAAAATACGACAAGGGGTATGGAATCTGAGTACGCCGTTGCAATGCCTGTAATAGCATTCGTTGCCCCTGGCCCCGAAGTAACTAATACACAACCGACTTTTCCTGTAGCTCTTGCATAGCCATCAGCCATATGCACAGCACCTTGTTCGTGGCGAACTAAAACATGTTTAATACCACCCAGGGTGTGAATTGCGTCATAAATATCTAGTACCGACCCACCAGGGTAACCGAAAACATATTCAACACCTTCGTCCCTTAAAGATTGTACAATCATTTCTGCACCAGAAAATTTTTTCATTAAGTCCTCCAACTCATAACAAAATGTTAGGTTATTGATAATAATATTGTTTGATTGTGCAGAAAAAACGACCGCTTGTCTAGCTTAAATGTTACTTTAATGTTAAAAAGTGTTTGGTTTTTTCGATATTTAAAACCAAAAAATAAGTTAAATTTAGAATTTAAAATATTAAATGGCTCAAATTTATAGTTTCAAAATAGATTATGCCATATTTTATAAAATATCCCGATTAAAATAAATTTTTTGTTATGTTTGTAAACATAAAAAGAGTAAGTTATGAAAAATTAGATCTGTATCACAAAATGAAAACGAATTTTACGGTAGAATAATAAAAGTATAAGAGCATTAGCTCATCTGATGAATTTATCTTGTAATTAAAGAAGGAACCTTTTATGGACGATACATTACGCCAAGCCGCCCTTGATTTTCACGAGTTTCCTATTCCAGGGAAAATTGAAGTTACGCCAACAAAATCACTTGCAACTCAGCGTGATCTTGCGTTAGCGTATTCACCGGGAGTGGCTGAACCGTGTTTAGAAATTGAGAAAGATCCACTTGCAGCCTATAAATATACTGCCAAAGGAAATCTTGTTGCGGTCATCTCCAATGGAACAGCAGTTCTTGGTTTAGGTAATATTGGAGCATTAGCAGGTAAACCCGTAATGGAAGGAAAGGGGGTGCTGTTTAAAAAATTTGCAGGCGTTGATGTTTTTGATATTGAAATAAATGAAACTGATCCGGAGAAATTAGTTGATATTATCGCTTCTCTTGAACCAACATTTGGTGGAATTAACTTAGAAGATATTAAAGCACCCGAGTGTTTTTATATTGAGCAAAAATTGCGTGAGCGAATGAACATTCCTGTATTCCACGATGATCAACACGGTACAGCTATTATTAGTGCCGCTGCAGTAATCAATGCGTTGCGTATTATTGGTAAAAAAATTGAAGATGTACGTTTAGTTGCTTCAGGTGCGGGAGCTGCTTCAATTGCTTGTTTAAATTTACTTATTTCATTAGGAATGAAACGTGAGCATATTGTGGTGTGCGATTCTAAAGGGGTCATTTTCAAAAATCGTGATGATAGAATGGATGACACGAAAAAAGCCTACGCCATTGAAGACAACGGTTGGCGTACACTTGCTGATGCAATGCCAAATGCTGATATTTTCTTAGGTTGTTCGTCAGCAGGGGTTTTAACCCAAGAAATGGTTAAAACAATGGCTGCTCACCCTTTAATTTTAGCCTTAGCAAATCCAAATCCAGAAATTACGCCACCAGAAGCAAAAGCTGCTCGTCCTGATGCGATTGTTTGTACAGGGCGTTCAGATTATCCAAACCAGGTCAATAATGTACTTTGTTTCCCATTTATTTTCCGTGGAGCATTAGATGTAGGCGCAACTACCATTAATGAAGAAATGAAACGTGCAGCCGTGTATGCCATCGCAGATCTAGCGCTTGCAGAACAAAGTGATGTTGTTACTTCTGCATATGGCGGTGAAGGATCAGAATTTGGGCCTGATTATATTATTCCTCGTCCATTTGATCCTCGTTTAATTGTTAGAATTGCCCCGGCTGTTGCTAAAGCTGCAATGGATTCTGGAGTAGCAACACGTCCAATTACCGATTGGGAAGCTTATAATGAGAAATTAACACAATTTGTTTATAAGTCTAATCTTATAATGAAGCCTATTTTCAGTCAGGCGAAAGCAGATAAAAAACGCATTATTTTAGCTGAGGGTGAGGATCCAAAAGTTTTACATGCAACCCAAGAAATTATTTCAATGGATTTAGCATTTCCAATTCTAATCGGTCGTCCAAGCATTATCCAAGCTCGTATTAAAAAATTAGGCTTACGTTTAGTGGAAGGAAAAGATTTTGAAATAGTAAATAATGAACAAGATGATCGCCACGAATTACTTTGGAAACGTTATTACAGTATTATGAACCGCCGTGGTGTTACACAAGAAATTGCAAAACGTGTAACTACATCAAATACTACAGCGATTGCTGCGTTATTAGTTGAAATGGGGTATGCAGATGGCTTGGTCTGCGGTCTATTTGGCACATATAGTCGTCATCTTGAAACAATTAAAGATATTATCGGTTTAAAATCAGGTGTAGCTGTGCCTGCAGCATTAAATAGTTTAGTGCTACCAACAGGAAATGTTTTTATCACAGATACTTATGTTAATGCTGATCCAAGTGCAGAAGAATTAGCAGAAATTACGTTAATGGCATCAAATGAGATTAAACGTTTTGGTATTGAGCCGAGAGTTGCGCTACTTTCTCACTCTAATTATGGTTCATCTAATTCATTAGGCGCACCAAAAATGCGTGAAGTATTAGCACTTGTACAACAGCAGAATGATGATTTAATGATTGATGGAGAGATGCACGGCGATTTAGCATTATCAGAACAGTTGCGTGCAGATCATATGCCAGATAGTCCATTAAAAGGTTCTGCAAATTTGTTAGTGATGCCAAATGTAGAAGCCGCTCGTATTACCTATAATTTATTAAGAGCAACAACAACGGCAATTACTGTTGGCCCAATTTTAATGGGAATGAATAAATCAGCGCACATTTTAACTCCTGTTTCATCGGTACGCCGTATTATTAATATGGTTGCATTTGCAGCAGTGAAAGCTCAAACTAATAATTAGTATTATTTAAGTAATAAAGGGCTAATAAGCCCTTTATTCATCTATCTCATAAAGCTGTTTTATATATTCCCAGTAATTCGGGTAGTATTGTTTAAGTAATTGCTGCCAAGCTTCGGTATAAAAATAGGGAAATGCTTTTCTCTGTTCCATTGTCCACTGGTGTGTAATTTGGATAATAGTTTTTAATAGTGGTTGGATAATAAAATAAATATAGGGTTTAATTAATTCTGGCTGAGATTCACTATGTTCCCAAATTAACGTTATAATTTT
Source organism: Vespertiliibacter pulmonis (assembly GCF_013377275.1). Taxonomy (NCBI): domain Bacteria; kingdom Pseudomonadati; phylum Pseudomonadota; class Gammaproteobacteria; order Pasteurellales; family Pasteurellaceae; genus Vespertiliibacter; species Vespertiliibacter pulmonis. The sequence continues at coordinate 1,756,140 of NZ_CP016615.1, read as the reverse complement.
TAAATGATCTTCAACATATTTTGAATCTTTACGATGAGTGATAGAAAAAGGGTTATCTTTACGGTAAATATAATGGATATCAGAGAAATGAATTAATACACGGTTTGGTACAGCTGTTAGTAGGTGTAAATAGAACAATTGATCCTCTGCAACAACCTCTTCTTGAAAAACTAATTGATGTTTATCTAAATAGCTTTTTTTCATTAAGGTCCAACATACCCCTGGAATCCAATCATTTTGTTCATAGGATGTTTTTAAGATATCGTAGCCGGTTGTTATGGTATTATTATCTAAATAAGTAATGATTTTTTGAGTTGATTGATCTTTAAATAAGAAATAGGCATTGAGAATAATAAAATCTACGTCAGTATGTTTTGCTTGATTAATAAGGTTAGTGAAATCGCCAATTAAATAATCATCTGAGTCAATAAAATTAATGTATTCTCCTTTAGCAAGCCTTAATCCTTTATTGCGTGCTGCAGATATTCCTTGATTGGAAGAGTGTATTACAGTGATGTAAGAATATTTCTTAGTGTAGTCTAGTGCTATAGATAAGCTTCCATCGGTTGAACCATCATCAACAATGATGATTTCTTTATGTATGGGTTGCTTAATGATAGATTGTAAACATTGATCTAAAAAAGATTCCACATTATAAACGGGGATAATAAAACTAATAATAGGCTGATTAGTTAGATTCATTTTATATACCTAAATGTGTTAATTTAAAGCACCATTATAATTTTGGTGCTTTAAATTAAAATTATTAACTGTTTAAAATGCTACGCTCTCTTTTAGGCTAACAGTTAAATTAAAAATTAAATTATCGCTTGAGCCGTCTTTATTATCTAAACAATAGTAGCCTTCACGTTCGAATTGATATCCTTGTTCTGGTTTTGCATTTGAAAGGCTTGGCTCAACAAAACCATGCTTGATTACCAGTGAATTTGGGTTTAATACTTGGGTAATGTCTTCTTCTGCACCAGGGTTGGGAACGGTAAATAGTCTGTCATAAACACGAAATTCAGCAGGTTTATTTTGTGTTGCTGACACCCAGTGGATTACTCCTTTTACTTTACGACCATCAGCAGGGTTTTTACCAAGCGTTTCTGGATCGTAGGTGCAAAAAATAGTAGTAATCTTACCGCTTTCATCTTTTTCTACTCGCTCTGCTTTAATGACATAAGCATTGCGTAAACGTACCTCTTTGCCTAGTACTAAACGTTTATATTGTTTATTTGCTTCTTCACGGAAATCGGCTTCATCAATATAAAGTTCACGGGTAAATGGTAATTGTCGAGTGCCTAATTCTTCACGGTTTGGGTGATTAGGTGCAGTTAAAATCTCTTCACCATTGAAATTCTCAATGATGACTTTAACAGGATTAATAACAGCCATTGCTCGTGGTGCATTAGTGTTGAGATCTTCACGGATACAAGCTTCAAGCGCACTATATTCCACTACATTATCTTGTTTGGTCACCCCGATACGGCGAGCAAATTCACGTAATGATGCTGGTGTATAACCACGGCGACGTAAACCAGAAATTGTTGGCATGCGAGGGTCATTCCAGCCATCAACAATCTTATCTTCCACTAATTTTAATAATTTACGTTTAGAGGTGAGAGTACCTTCTAAATTTAAACGTGAAAACTCATATTGATGCGGTAGTGGACGTTCAATCGAAATATTATTAAGTACCCAATCATACAAACGGCGATTATCTTGGAATTCTAAGGTACAGAGTGAGTGAGTAATATGTTCAATCGCATCTGAAATACAGTGCGTAAAGTCATACATCGGATAAATGCACCATTTTTCGCCTGTTTGGTGATGTTCAGCGAACTTAATTCGATAAAGCACGGGATCACGCATTACCATAAAAGGAGATGCCATATCAATTTTTGCCCGCAAGCTTGCTTTTCCTTCTGCAAATTCGCCATTTTTCATTTTTTCAAATAAGGCTAAATTTTCTTCAATGGAACGCTCACGATAAGGGCTATTTTTGCCTGCCTCAGTTAAAGTGCCACGGTATTCACGCATTTCTTCTGGGGAAAGTTCATCAACATAGGCTAATCCTTTTTGGATAAGCTCAATCGCATAGTGATATAGCTGATCAAAATAGTCAGAAGCATAGCGAACGTTACCCGCCCACTTAAAGCCTAACCATTCTACATCTTGTTTGATTGAATCGACGTATTCTACGTCTTCTTTTACCGGGTTAGTATCATCAAAACGTAGATTACATAAACCTTGATAATCTTCGGCAATGCCAAAATTTAAGCAGATAGATTTAGCGTGTCCTATATGTAAATAACCGTTTGGTTCTGGAGGAAAACGGGTGTGAATTTTAGTATGTTTTCCTGAAGCAAGATCTTCATCAATAATATGGGTAATAAAATTTGCACGAATATCGTGATGGGTAGGGGTTAAAATTTCTTCTTTGCTCATTTTATGCTCGTTTTAGTATAGGTTATTGGGCTATTTTACACATTTTAGTACATAACTGAAAGTGTCTAAATAAAGATGGATAAGTGGGGTACTTTATAGGCAAATTCTTCGTTGAAAAATAGCAAGCGGTAAGATTAATGAAAATTTTGCAAATTAATCATTTTCTAGAGATGATATTAGTACAATCGTTTGAAAAACAAACTAACAAAAGCAATATGTAAAAAAACACTTGCATTCTTTTTCTATATCTTTATAATGCACCACATCAGACGCGGGGTGGAGCAGCTTGGTAGCTCGTCGGGCTCATAACCCGAAGGTCGTTGGTTCAAATCCAGCCCCCGCAACCAGTTTTAAGGCTCATTGTTAGAACTAACAATGAGTTTTGTTTTATTCAGAATTTGCGAAAATTGGATAAAACAAACCGCTTGAAAGCCCCTTAACTGAATGTTTGGGGCTTTTTTGTGGCTAACAGTCAGCTTTGCTATTTAAAGGGGCTTTTCAGCTCTTTTTTTATATCTAAAAGAAAGGAGAATATTTTGGCAACGTTAGAACAGAAATTACAAACGCTTGTACAAGATTCGATTGAAGCTATGGGTTTTGAACTTGTTGGTATTGAATGCCAACGTGCAGGACGTTTTTTAACAGTACGGTTATACATTGATAAAGAAGGCGGTGTAAGTATTGATGATTGTAGTGATGTGAGCCGTCAAGTCAGTGCAATTTTTGATGTAGAAGATCCGATTGCCGATAAATATAATTTAGAAGTATCTTCGCCGGGTCTTGATCGCCCTTTATTTACCCTTGAACAATTTCAACGTTTTATTGATCGTGATGTGGTTATCCATTTGCGTATTCCAATGTTCGATCGCCGTAAGTGGCAAGGAAAATTAGTTGCTGTTGAGGGTGATTCTATTACTTTAAATGTTGAAAATAATGTACAACAATTTGCCTTTGGTAATATTCAAAAAGCAAATTTAGTTCCCGTATTTAATTTCTAAGGAAATCATAATGAGTAAAGAGATTTTATTAGCCGCTGAAGCGGTTTCAAATGAAAAATTATTACCAAAAGATGCTATTTTTGAGGCATTAGAAACTGCATTAGCTATTTCAACCAAAAAGAAAGCGGCTGCAGATCGTGAAGATAGCCGTATAAGTAGCGGTATTGATATTGATGTCCGTGTATCTATTGATCGTAAAACAGGTGAATTTACTACTTTCCGTCGTTGGTTAGTTGTAGAAGAAGTTCGTAATCAAACGCGTGAAATTACTTTAGACGCAGCACAATATGAAGATCCTGATATTCAATTAGGCGATTTTATTGAAGATGAAATTGAATCTATTGCGTTTGACAGAATTACAATGCAAACGGCTCGTCAGGTGATTAGTAGCAAAATTCGTGAAGCAGAGCGTAATAAAGTTATTGAACAGTTCCGCTCACAGTTAGGCAGCATTATCACTGCAACAGTAAAAAAAGTAAGTCGTGATCAGATTATTTTAGATCTTGGTAATCAAGCAGAAGCGGTGATTGTGCGTGAAGATATGTTACCACGGGAAAATTTCCGCCCTGGCGACCGCTTGCGTGGTGTTCTTTACCAGATTAAACCTGAATCAAAAGGACCACAATTATTTATTACCCGTGCAAAACCGATTATGTTACAAGAGCTATTCAAACTAGAAGTGCCAGAGATCGGTGAAGAAATTATTGAAATTAAAGGAGCAAGCCGTGATGCAGGATCTCGTGCAAAAATTGCGGTTAAAACTCACGATAAACGTATCGATCCAGTAGGTGCTTGTGTTGGAATGCGTGGTGCAAGGGTTCAAGCAATTAGTAATGAATTAGGTGGCGAGCGTGTGGATATCGTACTTTGGGACGATAATCCAGCACAATTTGTTATCAATGCAATGGCACCTGCTGATGTAAGCTCTATTGTTGTTGATGAAGATAATCATTCTATGGATATTGCCGTTGATGCAAGTGCGTTAGCTCAAGCAATTGGACGTAACGGACAAAATGTTCGTTTAGCGACTCAATTAACGGGTTGGGCATTAAATGTAATGACGACCGATGAGCTTGATAAAAAACATCAAGCTGAAGATAACAAAGTGATTGATTTGTTTATGAGTAGTCTTGAAATTGATGAAGAGTTTGCTCAATTATTAATTGAAGAAGGATTTAGTAGCTTAGAAGAGCTTGCTTATATTCCAGTCAATGAATTAACTGCGATTGATGGTTTAGAAGATGAAGATTTAATCGAAGAACTACAGTCTCGTGCTAAAAATGTATTAACTGCCAAAGCTCTTGCAGAAGAAGAAGCATTAAAACAGGCACATATTGAAGACAAATTGTTAAATCTTGAAGGAATGGATCGTCATATTGCCTTTAAGTTAGCAGAAAAACAGATTACAACTCTTGAAGATCTTGCAGAACAAGGTGTTGATGATTTAACCGATATTGAAGAGCTATCTGCTGAAAAAGCGGGTGAGTTGATAATGGCAGCTCGTCAAATTTGTTGGTTTAGTTAAGTTTATAAGGAAAGAAAAAGAATATGAGTGATAATGAAATTAAAACAGATGCACCAAAAAAATTGAGCTTGCAACGTCGTACTAAAACGACAGTAAGCGGTACAACTGCGGGCGGTAAAGCTAAAGCAGTGCAAGTTGAAGTGCGTAAAACACGAAAAATAGATACAGAAGCTGCCAAAAAAGCAAAAGAAGAAGCTCGTTTAAAAGCATTAGCTGAGAAAGAGGCTGCGGAAAAAGCAGAGAAGGTCGAAGCTCAAGCAAAAGAGCAAGTGAAAGAAAAGGCAGATGTAGAAAAGGCAGATGTAGAAAACACAGAAGTAAAAATAGAGCTAACAAAAACAGTGCCTGTTATACCAAATAAACAACCGAAAGCAAAAGTTCAAGCTAAAACTAAAACAGAAGATAAAGTAAGCGCTAAAGTTGAAAAAGTTGTAGATGCTGAAAAAGAAGCAAAACGTAAGGAAGAAGAAGCATTACGTCGTAAGCAGGAAGAGCTTGCTCGTGAAAAAGCTGAAATAGAAGCGCAACGTGCTGCTGAAATGGCTCGTCGTTTAGCCGAAGTTGCAAGTGAAGAAACTACGCCAGTAACAGTTGAAGAAACAGTTGATGATGATCGTTTCACTTCTAGCTATGCACGTGAAGCCGATTTAGATTCTGATCGCCGCAGTGAATCACGTGGACGTGGTAAAACAGCGGGTGTTGCAAAAGCGAAAAAAGGCGGGCGTGATGATAAAAATGATCGTCAAGCAGACCGTCGTAATCAGAAAGGAAAAGCTAAGGGTAAAAAAGGCAGTACTTTACAGCAAGGCTTTACTAAACCTGCTGCACCGGTTTCTCGCGATGTGGTCATTGGGGAAACCATTACTGTTGCGGAACTTGCAAATAAAATGGCATTAAAAGCCACAGAAATCATCAAAACAATGATGAAAATGGGTGAAATGGTAACCATTAACCAAGTGATTGACCAAGAAACGGCACAACTTGTGGCGGAAGAAATGGGCCACAAAGTTATTCTGCGTAAAGAGAATGAACTTGAAGAGTCAGTAATGGAAGATCGTGATACGAATGCAGAAAAAGTCAATCGTGCTCCTGTTGTAACTATTATGGGACACGTTGACCACGGTAAAACATCATTACTCGACTATATCCGTAAAGCAAAAGTAGCTGCAGGTGAAGCTGGTGGAATTACCCAACATATCGGTGCTTACCACGTAGAAACAGATGATGGCAAGATGATTACCTTCTTAGATACCCCAGGACATGCGGCCTTTACTTCAATGCGTGCTCGTGGTGCAAAAGCAACGGATATTGTTGTGCTTGTTGTTGCAGCAGATGATGGCGTAATGCCACAAACTATTGAAGCTATTCAGCACGCTAAAGCAGCTGGTGTACCAATGGTTGTAGCAGTTAATAAGGTTGATAAACCAGAGTCAAATCCTGAGCGTGTTGAAACAGAATTATTACAATATGATGTAATTGCTGAAAAATTTGGTGGTGAAACACAATTTGTTTATGTTTCTGCAAAACAAGGAACGGGTGTTGATGCTTTACTTGATGCAATTTTATTACAGTCTGAAGTACTTGAATTAACAGCTGTCAAAGATGGTATGGCAAGTGGTGTTGTGATTGAATCTTACCTAGATAAAGGGCGTGGGCCTGTTGCTACTATCTTAGTTCAATCAGGTACATTAAACCGTGGTGATATTGTTCTTTGTGGATTTGAATATGGCCGTGTGCGTGCAATGCGTGATGAAAATGGTAAAGAAATTCAGTCTGCAGGGCCTTCAATTCCAGTTGAAGTATTAGGTCTTTCTGGTGTGCCAGCGGCAGGTGATGAAGCAACGGTTGTACGTGATGAGAAAAAAGCCCGTGAAGTGGCATTATATCGTCAAGGTAAATTCCGTGAAGTGAAATTAGCTCGTCAGCAAAAAGCAAAATTGGAAAATATGTTTACCAATATGGCAGAAGGCGATGTAGCGGAATTGAACGTTATTATCAAAGCAGATGTACAAGGCTCAGTAGAAGCGATTGTACAAGCATTAAACGAACTTTCAACAGATGAAGTAAAAGTAAAAGTTGTCGGTTCTGGTGTGGGTGGAATTACCGAAACTGATGCAACTTTAGCTGCGGCATCAAATGCCATCGTACTTGGCTTTAATGTGCGTGCTGATGCCTCTGCTCGCCGTATTATTGAAACCGAAAGCATTGATTTACGTTACTATTCAATTATTTATGAATTATTAAATGAAATTAAAGCAGCAATGAGTGGTATGTTGCAACCTGAGTTTAAACAGCAAATTATTGGTTTGGCAGAGGTACGTGATGTATTCCGTCACCCGAAATTTGGTGCAATTGCAGGTTGTATGGTAACGGAAGGGATTGTAAAACGTAATAACCCAATCCGTGTCTTGCGTGATAATGTCGTAATATTTGAAGGTGAACTTGAATCATTACGCCGTTTTAAAGATGACGTAGGTGAAGTGCGTAATGGTATGGAGTGTGGTATCGGTGTGAAAAACTACAATGATGTAAAAGTTGGCGATCAAATTGAAGTCTTTGAAATTATTGAAGTAAAAAGAACAATCTAATTCTTTTTAAATAATTAGCTTAACGATAAGCGGTCCGTTTTTTCAAATTTTACATATTTTGAGAAAAACGGACCGCTTATTTTTTGCTTAAAAAGTAAGGTAATTGCCATAATTTCTCCTCTTTAATGTAAACAAAAGTTTCCAAATTTAAACAATAGGAGTATTATTCTTGTTTAAATAAGTGGTCTGTTCCGTTTAAAATTAGATAGAGATAATACAATGAGATTAGCGATAGATTGTGTAGAACGAGTCGGGGTTGCCGAAGATATTTTAGAATTGTTGGTGCAAAAAGCGATCAATTTAGAAGGTATAGAACTACAAAAATTACCTGATGATAAAGGTATTATTTATCTAAGAACAGAGAATGTTGCTCCCAATATTCAAACAGATTTACAGAAAATAATTCGTAAAATTGATGGGGTAACAAAAGTCCAAAGTGTTTACCATTTACCACAAGAACGTAAAAACCTTGAATTACAAGCAGTGTTGGAAGCGTTGCCAAACCCTGTTCTTTCCCTTGATTTGGAAGGGAATATCGAATTTGCAAATAAACAAGCACTAAATCTACTTTTGCCAAGCTATAAGAGTAGTTTACCAAAACGTAAGCAAGCACAATTTCACTCTTTAGTGGGGATTCCGCTTAATGAGATTTTAGTTAATCTCAATAAGACCAAATGGTATTCGGCTTTTCTTGCTCAAGCAACCTTAGCGAAAAATAATACTATTCAGCCAATTTCTCACCCTATTGCATTTAATAATCAGGTGTGGCGAATTGATCTATTACCGATCGAAATGTGGGAAACATCGCAGAATATACCATTAGGCTATGTGGTTGCTTTACAATCGCAACAAGCTATGCAACTCGATTTACATCAATTTATGGCAAATCAAAATAGCGATTTTGATAGTATCATTGCAAAAAGCCCTAAAATGAAAACAGCAGTTGAACAAGCGAAAAAATTTGCAATGTTAAAAGCGCCATTGTTAATTCAAGGTGAAACGGGAACGGGGAAAGATCTTTTTGCTCAAGCTTGTCATCAATTTAGTTTTCGCCGTAACCAAAAATTTGTAGCAGTAAATTGTGCAGGATTACCTGAAAATGATGCTGAAAGTGAAATGTTTGGCTACCATAGCCCTGAAAAAGAGAGTATGGGTTTTTTTGAATATGCCAATGGTGGTACGGTATTACTAGATAACGTAGCCGAATTATCGCTAGAAATGCAAGGCAAATTACTGCGCTTTTTAAATGGTGGTATATTTCGCCGAGTAGGTGAGGATCGAGAAATTCAAGTTGACGTACGAGTGATTTGTACCAGCCAAAAGCCATTATCACAATTAGTGGCAGAAGGGAAAATACGAGAAGATCTTTATCATCGTTTAAATGTCCTGATATTAAATTTACCACCTTTACGAGAACGCCAAGGTGATTTTCCCTTATTAGTTGCTCATTTTGTAGCACAAATCAGTTTACAACTAGGTATACAAAAACCCGAATATGATGAGCAATTTATCCGCCATTTACAGGGTTACTATTGGGCAGGAAATCTACGAGAGCTTCATAATGCCCTTTATCGAGGCTGTATATTGGGAGCAAATCCATTACGAATAGATAATTTAGAATTACCTGATGAAATGGTTATTGATCTGCCAACTACAACAGCTTTGGAACAAGCTAGCCTTGAAGAATTAGTCAATAATTTTGAAGCCTCACTCCTTAGAAAATTTTATGCGGAATACCCAAGTACCCGTAAATTAGCACAACGATTAGGTGTTTCTCATACGGCTATTGCCAATAAACTTCGCCAACACGGAATTAATAAATGAATATTTTTGCTTTATATGCCACTATTTTTGTGGGAGTGTTGGGGTTTTTCGGAAGTAGCTCCATAGCGTATTCTGCTCCTAAAATCCCCATTGAATTACATAATAATAGCCTTGTTTATTGTACAAGTAGTGCAGATTTTTCACTTAATCCACAACGTGCAGAAGCGGGCAGTAATATGAATGTTGTTACAGAGCAGATCTACGATAAGCTAGTGAAATTTGATCCAATTCATCATAAATTACAACCTGCATTAGCAGAGCGATTTGAAATTAGTGCTGATGGATTGAATGTTATTTTTTATTTACGAAAAAATGTATCTTTTCAGCATACCCCTTGGTTTACGCCAACACGGAAATTAAATGCAGATGATGTTGTTTTTTCTTTACGGCGTATGATGGGAAGTCGCTTAGAGTTGGCAGAATTAACGCCAACAGAGCAGGAAAGTATTGAACGTTACCAAATAAATCAAGCAGTTGCAGATGGTACACATTTTCCTTTTTTTGATAGTACTCGCTTGAAAAATAGGATTGAAAACATAGTGGCTTTAGATCCTTATCGAGTAGAAATCACTTTAAATGCCCCTTATCCTACATTATTAGAACACCTGGCAAGCCAATATGCGGTTATTTTGTCTAAAGAATATGCATTACAACTTAATGCTGATGAAAATTTGTTGCAAATTGACCGCTTGCCTGTTGGGACAGGGCCTTACCAAGTAGAAAGTTATATTCAAAATGATTATATCCGCTTGATTCCTAATTCAAATTATTGGGGAGAAAAAGCGCTAATAGCGAATATGATCATTGATTTTTCAACATCGGCTACAGGTAGAATGGCTAAATTCTTAAATGGTGAATGTGATATTAGTGCTTTTCCTGAACCAAGCCAACTCTCAATACTACCTAAATTATCTTCAATTCTTCACGAAAATGTAGGGGCAAATTTGGCATTTTTAGCCTTTAATTTCCAACGCACTCAAATGCAAAATTTAACCCTACGGCAATATATTGCTCGCAGTATTAATCGTGAACGACTTGCTCAATTGTTGTTTTATCGTATAGCTGATGTAGCACAAAATGTATTACCTCAGGCGTTATTACTTGAAACAAATCCAAACGGTTATATTTACCAACCAACTTCCCTTAATCAGGTAGAAATACGCAAAATATTAGCTGGATCTAACCGCTTGAATCTTTGGGTAGTTGATGAAGAACGTGCTTATAATCCCCATCCGTTAAAAATGGCAGAGTTAATTCGCTCAGATCTCGCTAAAGTGGGCATTGAACTTAATGTTCGGCAAGTAAGCCGAGCTTATTTAGTTCAACAATTAGAAAAAAATCAGGCAGATTACGATCTTATTTTAGGCGGGTGGCTAGCAAATAATGATGATTTAGATAGCTTTTTATTTCCAATTTTAAGCTGTGAAGTGCAGAAATCAGTAACTAATTTATCAAATTGGTGCAATCCACAATTTGATGCTTTATTAAAGCAAGCTCAACTTAGCGATAATTGGACTGAAAAAAAGGAACGTTATCATCAGGTGCAACAATTTTTACAAAATGAATTGCCGATCTTACCGCTTGTGAATGCAAGACGAATATTGATAGCAAACCCGAATCTACAAAATGTCGAAATTAGCCCTTTTGGCCAGGTAAATTTATCAAAAATTAAACGTAAAATTGAACGAGAGGAGGCACAATAATGCTTTTTGCTTTCTTTCGTAAACTATTCTTAACCCTATTGACTTTGATTATTCTATCAGTAATTAGCTATGCGATTTTACAACGAGATCCGCTCAATAATCTTCAAGGCAATGATATTTACGCCTATTTAAGCTATGTACAAGGATTATTACAAGGCGATTGGGGAATTAGCCATAATACGGGTGAACCATTAGTGAAACAGGTATTAAGTGTATTTCCAGCGACAATTTCACTTTGCTTATCTGCATCATTTTTGTCTTTAATTTTAGGTATACCATTAGGATTTTTACTCGCAACACAACAACATAATATCGTTGGGAAATGGCTTGCTACGCTTAGTTCGTTAAGTCTTGCCGTGCCTGTATTTTGGCTAGCCATTTTATTAATGGCATATTCCTCTTTAAATCATTGGGAAATTTCAGCAGTAGGAGAAATTCACCCGATATATGCTATTGAAACTCAAACAGGCATAGTATTTTTAGATATTTTCTTATCAAACTCTCCTTATAAATTAAAAATGATGCAAAGTGCTTTACACCACTTATTGTTACCTACTCTAATTTTAGCTATCCCAGCTACACTTGAAGTAATGAGAATGACAGGAGAACGTAGCATTTATGTTATGAAACAGAACTATGTTAAAGTGGCAAAAACTCGAGGGTGGTCGCCATTTAAAATCTGGTGGCATCATATTATGCGTAATACCTTAGCCCCTTTAGTTCCAATGATTGCACGCAATATCACATTGATTTTTGCATTTGGAATGTTGATTGAAAATGTAGTTAGTTGGGGAGGGATTGGACGTTGGTTGATCAATGCATTAGCTATTCAAGATTATCATGCAATTTCAGTCGGCGTTGTTGCTATTGGGCTATTCGTTTTATCCGTTGATTTATTGGCGAGTTTGATTACAACGTTACTCGACCCTACACAAAAGAAAGATTGGTATGTTAGATAATCAGCAAGATCCTGAACAATTTCGTGAAGTAGCTCATTTACGCAAATTTTGGTTAGCGTTGCGTAAAGATACTTTAGCCTTAGCTAGTTTTTACCTATTTATGATACTGTTATTCCTTGTTCTAGCAGGTTATTTAATCGCCCCTTATTCTGCCGATCAGCAATTTGTTGGATTAGAATTAATGCCACCTTCTTGGAGTAATAGTGGTCAGATTAGCCATTTTTTAGGAACTGATGATTTAGGACGTGATATTTTTAGCCGTATTTTATATGGTTTTTATTATACGGTAGGCTCAGCGTTATTGATTACAATTGCGATTGGGATTATCGGCGGTATTATTGGCATATTAGCTGCAACTAAAAAAAACAGTTCGTTCTGGGTTTTGAGCCATTTGTTTGATACTTTTTTGGTTATTCCTATTTTATTGATTGCCATTATTATTGCTTCATTAATGGAGGTAAGTTTAGGCAATGCAATGTTGGCTATTTTTTTGGCGATGTTACCTCATTATATCCATAAAATTTATCAAACTACACAAAGAGAGCTTGTTAGAGAGTATGTTATTACATTGAAGTTAGACGGTGCGAGCCGTCAAGATTTAATTAAACAAGTGGTTTTGCCGAATTTAACCATAATTACAGTGAAAGAACTTTCTCATATTTTTGTAATTTCGGTGTTAGATATTAGTGCATTAAGTTTTATTTCCCTTGGAGCAACAAGCCCTACCCCAGAGTGGGGGGCAATGATTAGAGATTCAATGGATCTAATTTATCTCGCACCTTGGACGGTGATTTTGCCTGGTCTAGTCATAGTATTTGTTATTCTTATTATTACGATGTTAGGTAATGGAATGGTAAGAGTGCTTGAAAAATATCGCCACTGATTGTATTTAAACTATAAGATCATGGAAAAATTGAGGTAAGTAATGGCATTGTTAGATATTCGCCATTTAAGCATAGAAATTGATACCCCAACAGGGCGAGTCAAAATGGTTGATAACATTAATTTAACCTTAGACAGTGGGGAAGTTTGTGGATTAGTAGGAGAATCAGGATCAGGTAAAAGTTTGATTGCTAAGGTTATCTGTGGATTAGAAAAAGAGCAGTGGCATATTACTGCTGATCGATTCAGATTTAATGAGATTGAATTGCTTAAACTTACACCAGCACAACGGCGTAAACAAGTCGGCGATCAAATTTCAATGATTTTTCAAGATCCATTATCTTGCCTTGACCCAAGTCAACGTATTGGCAAACAACTGATGCAAACTATCCGATTTAACGGAAAAATTTGGCAGTGGTTCGGGTGGAAGAAGAGAAAGGCGATCGAATTATTACACCGTGTGGGAATTAAAGATCATAAAACTATAATGAATAGTTACCCTTGTGATATTACTGAAGGAGAAGCACAGAAAATCATGATTGCAATGGCAGTGGCAAATCGTCCACGTTTATTAGTTGCTGATGAGCCAACGAACACAATGGAAGCAACCACACAGTTGCAAATTTACCGCTTGTTGTCCAGTATGAATAAAAATTTGGGTACATCAATTATTTTAGTCAGTAATGATATGCGAAGTATTCAAAAATGGGTACACTCCTATAATGTATTGTATTGTGGGCAAACAGTTGAAATTGCTCGTAAAGACGTCATTATGGAAACGCCCTATCACCCTTATACCTCAGTATTACTACATAGCGTTCCTGATTTTTCACAACCCTTGCCGTTTAAAGGAAAATTGAATACATTGAAAGGTTCAGTACCGATGATCCAACATATGCCTATCGGTTGCCGTCTTGGGCCTCGTTGTCCATTCTCCCAAAAAAAATGTGTTGTAAAACCTCCTTTGCGGAAGATACGCCAGCACGAATTTGCTTGCCATTTTCCAATCAATTTCCGTGAACAAGACAGCTTGAAAAAAACAGAATTTATGCCAATTAGAGTGAATGAGAAAAGAGATACAAGCGGTTAAATTTTACAAAGTTTTGTAATTTAAAGAGAAATTTCGATTATCTGATCGAACTAGTTATTTACCGATTTTAATCCTTTTATATTGTATTTTATGTCGAGCCTTGCTATTGTTTAGTGTATTTGATTTTAAATTTATGGGGTATTGCCCCTAAATATTATTTAATTTCAGCGTTAGTCTTTTATTTTAGGTGTATAGTGAATGGGAAAATCGTTAGTTATTGTCGAATCGCCAGCCAAAGCAAAAACAATCAATAAATATCTTGGCAGTGATTTTGTAGTGAAATCGAGTGTGGGGCATATTCGTGATTTGCCAACAAGCGGTAGTGAAAAAGAAAAAAGTGAGAAAGCAAAACCGATTTCCACCAGAGGAATGAATGCGGAGCAAAAAGCTAAAATTAAAGCAGAGCGAGATCGTAAAGCATTAGTGAAGCGAATGGGAATTGACCCATATCATCACTGGAAAGCTCATTATGAGATTTTACCTGGGAAAGAGAAAGTAGTTGCGGAGTTAAAATCCTTAGCCAAAAAAGCCGATCATATCTATTTAGCAACGGACTTGGATAGAGAAGGAGAAGCGATTGCGTGGCATTTGCGTGAGGTGATTGGCGGCGATGATGAGCGTTTTAGTCGTGTGGTATTTAATGAAATCACTAAAAATGCGATTAAACAAGCCTTTGAAAAGCCTGAACATCTAAATATGGATCGTGTGAATGCACAACAAACACGCCGTTTTCTCGACCGTGTTGTAGGATTTATGGTGTCGCCTTTATTGTGGAAGAAAGTTGCTCGTGGGCTCTCAGCAGGGCGAGTACAGTCTGTTGCCGTAAAATTATTAGTAGAGCGGGAACGAGAAATTAAAGCCTTTCTACCCGAAGAGTTTTGGGAAATTATAAGTAAAGCAACTGCTAAAAAAGGTGCTTTGACCCTTGATTTAACGCATTATAAAGGCAAAAAATGGTCAGCTAAAAACGAAAAACAAGCAATGCAAGCGGTTAGTTCCTTACAACATTCTGCATTTATCGTTACAGACATTGATAAAAAACCAACTTCATCTAAAGCTAAACCACCTTTTATTACATCGACACTACAACAAAGTGCTAGCACACGTTTAGGTTTTAGTGTAAAGAAAACAATGATGCTTGCACAGCGTTTATATGAGGCAGGTTACATTACTTATATGCGTACTGACTCAACCAATTTGAGCCAAGATGCGCTAGCAATGGCAAGGCATTATATTGAACACCAATTTGGTGAAAAATACCTTCCAACTAAACCTAATTTCTATGCGAGCAAAGAGAAAGCACAGGAAGCTCACGAAGCCATTCGTCCTTCTGATGTGAATGTTTCAATGCAAGATTTGAAAGGTATGGAGAAAGACGCAGAACGATTATATGATCTGATTTGGCGCCAATTTTTAGCCTGCCAAATGACAGGTGCTGAATATGATTCCACAAGTCTAACGGTTACTGCTGGGGATTATGAATTAAAAACAAAAGGGCGTGTATTACGTTTTGATGGTTGGACGAAAGTATTACCTATACAAGGGCGAACCGCAGAAGATCAAGAATTACCTGATGTAAGTTTAAATGAAACGTTAAATGTTGAGGAAATTTTACCAAGTCAACACTTTACTAAACCACCTGCACGTTACTCAGAAGCAGCATTAGTAAAAGAATTAGAAAAAAGAGGTATTGGCCGCCCTTCAACTTATGCCTCAATTATTTCAACTATTCAAGATCGAGGTTATGTACGGGTTGAAAACCGCCGTTTTTATGCCGAAAAAATGGGCGAAATTGTAACTGATCGACTAGATGATTCTTTCCAAGCGTTGATGAATTATGATTTTACCGCCAATATGGAAGATATATTGGATCAAATCGCATCGGGAAATGTAAATTGGAAAGATGAACTCAATCGTTTTTTTGCAGATTTTTCTGAAAAACTGACAACCGCAGAACTTGATGAGTTAGAAGGGGGAATGCGTCCTAATAACTTAGTGGAAACGGATATTGCTTGCCCAACTTGCGGACGTAAAATGGCAATCCGTACAGCAAGTACAGGGGTATTTTTAGGTTGTACAGGTTATGCATTACCGCCTAAAGAGCGTTGTAAAACGACCATCAATTTAATTCCCGAAGCAGAATTATTAAATGTACTAGATGAAAATTCAGAAACTGATGCATTGATGAAACGTAAACGTTGTCCAAAATGCGATACGGCAATGGATAGCTATCTTATTGATCCACAACGTAAAATTCATATTTGCGGAAATAATCCAAATTGTGATGGCTATGTCATTGAACAAGGCACCTTTAAAATTAAAGGCTATGAAGGACCTGTGGTTGAGTGTGATAAATGTGGCGCAGATATGCACTTAAAATTAGGACGTTTTGGCAAATATATGGGGTGTACCCAGTGCGATAATACTCGTAAAATCTTAAAAAATGGTGAAGTTGCACCACCACGAGAAGATCCTGTGCCTTTTCCTGAGCTGAAATGTGAAAAATCAGATGCCTATTTTGTATTACGAGATGGTGCAAGCGGAGTCTTTATGTCGGCACATAATTTCCCAAAATCTCGTGAAACCCGAGCGCCTAAAGTGGTAGAATTAGCACAATATCGTGAGCGTCTGCCTGAAAAACTACAATATTTAGCTGATGCACCGCAACAAGATCCTGATGGAAATCCTGCCATTATTCGTTTTAGTCGTAAAGAAAAACGGCAATATGTCATCTCCGAAAAAGAGGGTAAAGCGACTAAATGGATTGTTGATTACATAGATGGGCGTTGGATCGAACGTAAAAAATAAGTATTGTACATCGTAAAATTTTCAATAAAACTCACCGCTTGTAAGCGGTGAGTTTTTATCTATTTTTTGTCATATTTACATATCAGTTTTTTCTTTATATTCACATAAATCTTCAATAATACAAGATCCGCAACGTGGCTTACGAGCAATACAAGTGTAACGCCCGTGAAGAATAAGCCAGTGATGCACATCAACTTTGAATTCATCGGGTACGACTTTATTTAATTTTTCTTCTACTTTCACCACATCTTTACCCGGTGCGAAATTGGTGCGGTTAGACACTCGAAAAATATGCGTATCAACAGCAATGGTGGGTTGCCCAAATGCGGTATTTAGCACAACATTTGCGGTTTTCCTACCAACGCCTGCTAATGCCTCTAATTCTTCCCGTGTCTGTGGTACTTCACCGTTGTGTTTTTCGATGAGGTCACGGCAAGTTTTAATAATATTTTCAGCCTTACTATTAAATAACCCAATAGTTTTAATGTACTGTTTCAGCCCATCAATACCTAAATCTAAAATAGCTTGGGGAGTATTAGCAATAGGATAAAGTTTAGCCGTGGCTTTATTCACTCCGACATCAGTTGCTTGAGCCGAAAGAATTACTGCAATTAACAGCTCAAAAGGGCTACTATAATTAAGCTCCGTAGTAGGGTGAGGGTTTTCATTGCGTAAACGAGTTAAAATTTCTATACGTTTTTGTTTGTTCATTGATTATCCAAAAATTAAACTAAAGTAGCCTTGATCCCATAACATTTTACTTACCATTATAAAGGACATTGTTACAATGAGGGGGCGAATAATTTTTTTTCCTTTATTAATAACTAGCCTTGCACCAATGTTCCCTCCGATGAATTGCCCAGCCATCATTATCAGCCCTATTTTCCATACAACTGTGCCTCCAATGAGAAAGAAAATCAATGAAGCGATATTAGAGGTGAAATTCAGAATTTTTGCGTGAGCAACGGCACTAGTTAAATTAAAGCCAAGTAATAAGATAAAGCTTAACGTGAAAAATGAGCCAGTCGCAGGCCCAAACATTCCATCATAAAAACCAATACTAAGTGAAACCGTTAAAGAAAAAACAAGATAGCTGACTCGTTGTTTTCTTGTTTGCTGATCTAAATTAGGACTAAACAGAAAATAACCGCCAATCAGTAAAATGAGTAATGGAAGCCATTTTTTCAATGCGTTGATATCCATCATTTGAACTAAAATAGCTCCAAATGATGCGCCAATAAATGTCATTAAAATCAGTAGCCAAATTTGTTTAAAATTAACCGCTTGTTGCCGAATAAAGTAGAGAGAAGCTGAAAATGATCCGCCACAGGCTTGGAGTTTATTTGTCCCTAATGCAACAGCAGGAGGCAATCCAACAGCCAATAGAGCAGGAATGGTAATTAAACCACCACCACCTGCAATAGCATCAATTAGCCCAGCAATCAAGGCAACGCTAAAAAGTAATACAAGTACAGTAAATGTAATATCCATTAGAACTTATCGTTTTAGAAAAAATTAACTAGGGTGGTTATTATTGCAAAAAATGCCATAATTTAACCGCTATTATCTGATAAAATCTATTTTATTTGAAGAAGAGAGTTGAATGATTAGTCTAATTGTTGCAAGAACCTTAAATAAAGTGATTGGGAAAAATAATGCAATGCCGTGGAATTTACCCGCTGACTTAGCGTGGTTCCGTGAAAATACATTAAATAAACCGATAATAATGGGGAGAAAAACCTATGAGTCTATTGGGCGACTTTTGCCTAAACGCCCGAATATTATTTTATCTCGTTCAGAACTTTCTATTGATGGAGCTTATTGGGCTGAAAATTTTGAACAAGCGGTGAATTTAGCAAAACAATTTACAAATAGCGAAGAAATAATGGTAATTGGAGGAGGAGCGCTCTTCAAACAAGTAATACCATTAGCAGATAAGCTCTATCTGACTGAAATTCAAGCTGATATTGAAGGCGATACTTTTTTTGAATTTGATCTAACCGAGTGGAAATTAGTAAAGGAAAGTTGGTCAGAAATTGATAATAAAAATCAATACAGTTGCTACTTTCAAGTTTTGGAACGGATTAAAATGTAAATTTTGTGCTTATTTTAAGCGGTTGATAAGAAAATTGACAATTAGTTTCACATAGAAGAAACATTTTACTGCTAAATTTACATTTTTTTAATAAAATAGTAGAGCTACATTTTAAATAAGTAGTAGAGAATTTTTTTCATATCAATGAGGTGCCCAATGGCTCTTTTTTTAAGTATTTTTCCAATTGTTTTACTCATTTATTTAATGGTAAAACGTAATGCGTTACCGTCCTATGTGGCATTACCGTGGATTGCAGTGTTAGTACTTGCCATTCAACTTGTATATTTTAGTACTGATGTTGCAACAGTAAGTGCAAATATTGTTGCTGCATTAGTTGATGTATTAACGCCAATTACAGTTATTTTTGGTGCGATCTTATTTAACCGTTTTTCTGAGGTTTCTGGTGTAACCGATACGTTACGTAAATGGTTAGGCACGATCAATCCAAATCCTGTTGCACAGTTAATGATTATTGGCTGGGCATTTGCCTTTATGATTGAAGGTGCAAGTGGTTTTGGTACACCTGCGGCGATTGCAGCTCCAATTTTAGTGGGCTTAGGTTTTAATCCGTTAAAAGTTGCAATGGTTGCATTAGTAATGAACTCTGTTCCTGTTTCTTTTGGGGCAGTAGGAACTCCAACGTGGTTTGGTTTTGGTCCTTTACACTTAGAGGAGAGCCAAATTCTTGAAGTGGGTTCAATGACAGCATTAATCCATTCATTTGCAGCTTTGGTTATTCCTGTAATGGCACTACGTTTGATTACTACCTGGTCTGAAATTCGTAAAAATATATTGTTTATCTATATCAGTGTATTTGCATGTGTTATCCCATATTTCCTATTGGCACAAGTAAATTACGAATTCCCATCGTTAGTTGGTGGAGCAATCGGTTTATGTATTTCAGTTTTTATTGCTAATAAAGGAATTGGTTTAGCTAAAGTTGATAACGAATGGGCTGATGCTAAAGTTAGTGGTTCAGAAGTTGTTAAAGCTTTATTACCAACGGGATTGTTAATTTTAATCTTAATTGTTACCCGTGTTCATCAATTACCATTTAAAGCAATTATGAACAATACAACTTCTTGGATAAGTGCACAATTAGGCTCACTAGGCTTGTTTGATATTAGCCAGGGGTTAATTTTCAGTTTGAAAAACATTTTTGGTACATCATTTAGTGCAAGTTATAAATTGCTTTATGTGCCTGCATTTATTCCATTCGTTATTACTGTTCTTATCGTTCTACCATTATTTGCTGTTTCAATGAGTAAGAGTAAAGATGTTTTTACGAGCAGTTTCAAGCAAACACGTAATCCGTTCTTTGCCTTAGTTGGTGCGTTGATTATGGTAAAACTTATGTTAGTAGGTGGCGATAGCTCAATGGTAAAAATCATTGGTAAGAGCTTCGCTGAAGCGACCGGTCAATATTGGACACTATTTGCCTCTTATTTAGGTGCAGTGGGTGCATTTTTCTCGGGCTCAAATACCGTATCTAATTTAACCTTTGGTAGTGTACAATTATCAACAGCAGAATTAACTGGTTTATCGGCAAGCTTAGTCCTTGCATTGCAATCTGTTGGTGGTGCAATGGGGAATATGGTTTGTATTAATAATATTGTGGCGGTGTGCTCAGTCTTGAATATTGATAATCAAGAGGGAACTATTATTAAGAAAACAGTTATACCTATGGCTGTTTACGGCATAATTGCAGCTTTCGTTGCTATTGTGATTATTCCAATTTTCTATACAATATAAATAGTTATCTATTTATTAAATCTTTGTTAAAATTAACAAGCGGTTGAATTTTTAAGAATTTACCGCTTGTTTCTTATTTTTATATTTATAATTTTGTTTTTTTATGTTGGAGCTATTATGAACGTTAATTTATACGTTACTTGCATTGCTGATGTAGTAAAAGCTGGGGTAGCAAAGAATACCGTTCTTCTATTAGAGAAGTTAGGTTGTAAAATTACTTTTCTTGAAAAACAGGGCTGTTGTGGGCAACCAGCGATCAATGGTGGTTATGCGAAACAAGCTCTTTCAGGTATGAAAAACTTAGTTCAAACCTTTGAAGATAACGATTACCCCATTGTTGCACCTGCAGGATCTTGTGTTTATGCAATTAAGAATTACCCTGAATATTTTGAACGCTTTGGTGAAAAAGACTGGGCGGAGCGTGCTAAAAAAGTTGCAGACCGTTTTTATGACCTAACTGATTTTATTGTCAATGTATTAGGTATTACTCAGGTAGGAGCAACCTTAAAAGGTAAAGCAATTTACCACCCTTCTTGTAGCCTTTCCCGTAAACTAGGTATTGTTAATGAACCGTTGAAGTTGCTTGAAAATGTCAAAGGTTTGGAATTAATGCCAATTCATAATCAACAAACTTGTTGTGGTTTTGGCGGAACTTTCTCAGTCAAAATGGCAGAAATTTCGGGTGAAATGGTTATTGAAAAAGTAAGAAATATTGATGAAGTGGAACCTGAATATTTAATTGGGGCTGATGTTAGTTGTTTAATGAATATTAGCGGACGTTTAAGCCGTGAAGGTAAAAATATTAAGGTAATGCATATTGCCGAAGTATTAATGCAGGAGGCTAAATAATGTCTTTAAAAACAAGTAACTTAGGGTTCAAAAAACGAGTTGATAACCAAATTCACAATGAAATGATGCGTAAAGCAGTGGTTAAAGCTCAAGAAACAATTGGTGCAAATCGTCAAAAAATGGTGGACGAGTTAGGGAATTGGGAAGAATGGAGAGATCTTTCCAAGCAAATCCGTAATCATGTTATTGCTAATCTTGATGCCTATCTTTATCAATTAAGTGAGAAAGTACAGCAAAATGGGGGTAAAGTTTATTTTGCTGAAACTGCTGAAGAGGCCACTAATTATATTCGCCAAGTCGCACTTGAGAAAAAAGCGAAAAAAATTGTTAAATCAAAATCAATGGTAACAGAAGAAATTGGTCTAAATGAAGTATTAGAAAAAGAAGGAATGACCGTTGTTGAAACAGATTTAGGTGAATATCTGTTACAAATCGTGGGTGATAAACCTTCACATATTGTTGTACCAGCGATCCATAAAGATCGTTATAAAATTCGCCAAGAATTACACGATACACTAGGTTATGATGGTCCTGAAAACCCTGAGGCAATGACACTGTTTGTTCGTGAAAAAATCCGTCAAGATTTCTTGGAAGCCGATATTGGCATTAGTGGTTGTAATTTTGCTGTTGCAGAAACAGGATCGATCTGTTTAGTTACTAATGAAGGGAATTTACGTTTAGCAACGACATTACCTAAAACGCATATTGCGGTAATGGGAATGGAGCGTATTGCTCCTACTTTTGAAGAAGTTGATGTGTTAATCACAATGCTAGCTCGAAGTGCTGTTGGTGCAAAATTAACCGCTTATAATACTTGGCTAACAGGTCCTCGAGTTGAAGGAGAAACTGATGGCCCAGAAGATTTCCATTTAGTAATTGTTGATAACGGACGTTCAGCCATCTTAGAAAGTGAGTTTCAAGAAGTGTTACGTTGTATTCGTTGTGGTGCGTGCTTAAATACTTGTCCTGCTTATCGCCAAATTGGTGGACACGGCTATGGCTCAATTTATCCAGGCCCAATCGGTTCTGTTATTTCACCTCTATTAGGTGGTTATGAAGAGTTTAAAGAGCTACCGTATGCTTGTTCTCTTTGTACCGCTTGTAATTCTGTTTGCCCTGTAAAAATTCCATTGGCTCAGCTTATTCTAAAACACCGTGAAAAAATTGTTGAAAAAGGAATGACACCAGCCCTTGAACGATTATCTATCTTTGGCTTTACGTTTGCTAATTCGCACCCAAATGTGTGGAAAGTGGGGGTAAATCTCGGAGCAAAAATTGCTAATAAATTTATTAAAAATGGTAAAGCACCATTTGAAGTTGGTGCATTAGCTGAATGGACAAAAGCACGTGATTTACCTACAGGAGATGGCGAAAGTTTCCGTGAATGGTTTAAAAATAGGGGGTAATAGATGGATATGCAAAATCGTGAAAATTTTCTCAATAAATTGGCACAACGTATGGGGAGACCTCGAGAGACTGTGCCTGCACCAACACCTGAATGGGTAAATGATTATCCAGCAACCCGTTTAACTGATTTATCTCAATCTCAACTTTGTGATGAATTTATTAGCTTTGCTCGCATTATGATGGCTGATGTAGTCGTTGCAAAAGAGAATGATATTCCGCAAGCTGTATTAGATATTTGTGAAAAATACGGTGGGAAACAAATTATCATCAATAATGATCATCGGTTAAATACATTAGGTATTACTGCTACTTTACAGGCAAAATATGAGAGTTATATATGGAATTCTCAATCATCTGAAAATATTTTGCACGCAGAACAAGCTAATATTGGCGTAGCCTATGCCGAATATGGTTTAGCCGAGTCTGGTGGTGTTGTGCTTTTTTCGGATAAAGATTTTGGTCGTTCTGTGAGTTTATTACCTGAAACTTCAATTGTTGTTTTGAGAAAAAGTACGGTATTACCAAGGGTAGCACAGTTGGCTAAAATATTACATCAGAAAGCGGTACAAGGCGAGAGAATGCCTTCTTGTATTAATATTATTTCTGGCCCAAGCGCAACCGCAGATATTGAATTGATCAAAGTAGTAGGAGTACACGGTCCCGTATCTAAAATCTATTTAGTGATTGATGATTTATAATCATTTTTTACAAAAATAATAAAGAAAAAACCGCTTGTTATAACTACAAGCGGTTTTTTATAGATAAAGATGTGTTTTTAGTTAAGTAACCAAACACGTCCATAATGTTTCATATGACCTGCTTGATGGCCTGCTTTATCGCCAATGCCTTGATATAAATCAAAATGCTGGCCTTTTACTGCACCACCGACATCAAGAGCAACCATTAACCGCATTTCGTGTTTGCCTGTCCAATTTCCATTTGTATCAATGAGAGGCATTTCAACTAAAAGTACGCTACCTGTTGGCACAATACGGCGATCTGATGCCACAGAGGCTAAAGCGACTAATGGCACACGAGCAGAACCTTTTACATCTAAGGTTGGATCGTGGCGGAAATAAACAAATGAGCGATTACGTTCTAGTAGTGCTTGTAAACGGTGTGGATTTCTTGCTGCCCATTCACGAATTGCTTGAATGGACATCTTTTCCTTGGGAATTTCACCAGCTTCAACTAATAAACGTCCAATACTGGTATAGCTATATCCATTTTTATCGCCATAGGCAAAATGGCGTAGATTACCTCCACCAATATCTACCATACCACTGCCTTGTACTTCCATTAAAAAGTTTTCGAGTAAAGAATTAGTATAAGCAAGTTCTAATCCTTTACCATACAATGCACCATTGTAGATTTGTTCACGGCTATATTTTTTATTTCCGTGTGGAATAGCATAAATAGGATGGCGAAATTCGCCTTGTGGTGTTAATCGAGCTTGAATAACAGGAATATAGTAACCTGTCATTAGTACATTTTGAAAACCGTCTTCACCACGCATTTGACGTGAATGTAAGCCGTAACGTGATAAATCCTTAATATTACCGCCCGCTTTTACCCAAGCGGTGATTTTACGATAAGTATTGCCATAGGTTGCAGAAATATTATCTGAATATTGATAAATATTATTTAGTTGTTGTAAAAAATCTCGTGGATTAACAATATTTCCGTTAGCATTGACTGAAGCAGTAGCGACATAAGGACTATATTCAGGAATAAATTGTCTTCCTTGTAAAATAGCTCCGAATTTTGTAGTGTCTGAAGTATAAATTTTTTTAGTAGTGTGTTTTTTTTGTGTAGTTGAGCAACTTGCTAAAAAGAGAGCTAGTCCTGTTACAATAGCAAGTTTTTTATAGGCTTTCCAAGTCATTTTATGTTCCTATGAATAAAAGAGAAAATATAACAAAAAAGGCAGGTTCAATATAGCCATTTTGATATAAAAAAAGCAATATTTCTATTTATCATACAAATTTTGTTGTTGTTTACGGCAATTGATATTATTTTATAAATAAATGCTTGAATAACTTAATAAAAACCGTATTATAGCCACGTCGGACGCGGGGTGGAGCAGCTTGGTAGCTCGTCGGGCTCATAACCCGAAGGTCGTTGGTTCAAATCCAGCCCCCGCAACCAATTCCTTTCTTATCTAATTCTTAATTTCCTTTTTATAATGTCTATTTCTCATCATAATTATCAATTTATTTTTCTAACCGATAATAGCTTTAGTGCAGGCAAATTGCTATATCGGTATATATCAGAGAATATCATTGACGTTTATTCAACACGGGTCAGCGATGAGTTTAAAGGAAAGGGTATTGCCAAAGAATTGTATCAAGCGTTGATTCTATTTGCGATAGAAAATCAGCTAAAAATAAAACCAAGTTGTAGTTATATCGAGGTGATGATGAACCGTAATCACCCCGATCTTATTGCCTAGATTTTTACTAATAAGGCGACAGCTTCACAAGCAATACCTTCCCCACGCCCTGTAAATCCTAGTTTTTCAGTTGTTGTTGCTTTAACATTCACTTGCTCAACCTCACACTTTAAGTCATCAGCAATTACTTGACGCATTTGGTCAATATAAGGTCGCATTTTAGGTGCTTGAGCAATAATGGTAATATCTACATTCCCTACTTTATAGCCTTTGGCTTGCACTTGGCGATAAGCTTCAATGAGTAGATGACGGCTATTTGCCCCTTTATATGCCATATCTGTATCAGGGAATAGTTTTCCAATATCACCAATAGCTGCTGCACCGAGCAAAGCATCAGTCAATGCATGTAAGGCAACATCACCATCTGAATGAGCCAGAAAACCTTTTTCATAGGGAATAGTAAGTCCACCAATAATAAGTGGTCCTTGTTCGCTAAATGCGTGTACATCAAATCCGTGTCCAATTCGTATCATCTATTTTCCTTCATCTTGAATTGCTTTAAGTAAATAAAATTCAGCAAGTGCCAAATCTTCGGGACGAGTAATTTTTAAATTATCACTTCTTCCAGAAATAAGTTGTGGGTGATAACCAGCAAATTCCATTGCAGAAGCTTCATCAGTAATGGCTATATTTTTCGCCAGGGCAGATTCTAATGCGTTAGCTAATATTTGTGCTGGAAAAAATTGTGGTGTTTGTGCTTGCCATAGCGTTGAACGATCTTCGGTATGAGCAATCGTGTGATGATTAAAACTACGTTTAATCGTATCCACAACAGGAGTTGCCAAAATTGCCCCTTGTTCATTTTCAATTTGCAAAAGTTTATCTAGATCTGACCGCTTTAAACAAGGACGAGCAGCATCGTGTACTAAAGCCCAATCACCATACTTTAATGTTTTTAGACCATTTAACACAGAATTTGCTCGAGTTTCACCTCCGAAGACCCATTTAATTTTGGGGTGGTCTATGATAGGAAGTTGCTGATAATAGGGATCAGTTTCAGACACAACCACTACAATTTTTTCAATAGTTGAATGCGTTAAAAAGGGGGTAAGGGTATGCTCTAAAATTGTTTTATTATTGATTCGCAAATACTGTTTCGGGCAATTCGCTCCCATTCTACTGCCAACCCCTGATGCTGGGATAATTGCAACAATACGGCGGTTCATTGATTTTCCTTTTATTTATTACTGACGAGGTACAATACGGTAAAATATTTCATCATTTTTTACCATTTCACGTTCTAAGCGGGCTCGTTCTTCTAAAGCGTTAATACCCGTTTTTAAATCTTGAATTTCTGCACTCAGTAAATTATTGCGAGCATTAAGTTGTTCATTTTGTTCTTTTAATTGTGCCACATTGGTTTGTACCGTTTGATAGTCATTCCAACTATTTTTTCCAAACCAAAAACTAAATTGCAGATAAAATAATGTAATGGATAAAAAAAGAATAAGTAATCGCATAATAAACTCGTAGCTAATTTAGGGACAGTTAATGCACCTATTCTAACAAATTAGCGAGAAATTTTGTAAATATTTCAACTATTTCTAAAAAGTTTGAAGTAGCTAACATTTTTTATTTTAGGGTTATTTTACACTATATCTAATTTTGTTAAATCATATTTTATGAGGTGTAGTGATGTTAAATCGAATTGTAAAAGAACTTACGGCATTAGGCATTAAAAATGTTAAAGAGGTAATTTATAACCCGAGTTATGAACAACTTTTTGAAGAAGAAATGAAACCTGAATTAACAGGGTTTGAAAAAGGTTACTTAACCACAACAGGAGCAGTTGCTGTAGATACGGGTATTTTTACAGGACGTTCACCTAAAGATAAGTTTATTGTGTTAGATGATAAAACGAAAGACACTGTATGGTGGACAAACGAGTCGGTTAAAAATGACAATAAACCGATGACGCAGGAAACGTGGCAGAATTTAAAAAAACTTGTTACAGATCAACTCTCTGATAAACGTTTGTTTGTAGTTGATGCCTTTTGCGGAGCAAATCCAGATAGTCGTGTTGCTGTACGGATTATTACTGAAGTAGCTTGGCAAGCACATTTTGTTAAAAATATGTTTATTCGCCCGAGTGAGGCAGAGCTTGCTAATTTTACTCCTGATTTTGTGGTGATGAATGGATCTAAAGTTACCAATCCAAACTGGAAAGAACAAGATTTAAATTCAGAAAACTTTGTTGCCTTTAACCTTACTGAAGGTATTCAACTTATTGGTGGAACATGGTACGGTGGTGAAATGAAAAAAGGTTTATTCTCCTTAATGAACTATTGGTTACCACTTAAAGGGATTGCTTCAATGCATTGTTCTGCCAACGTTGGTGAAGAAGGCGATGTTGCGGTATTCTTTGGTTTATCTGGCACAGGAAAAACCACACTTTCAACAGATCCAAAACGTAAATTAATTGGTGATGATGAACACGGTTGGGACGATGATGGGGTATTTAACTATGAAGGTGGTTGTTATGCCAAAACTATCAATCTTTCTGCTGAAAATGAGCCTGATATTTATGGTGCAATTAAACGTAATGCGCTTTTAGAAAATGTTGTGGTTCGTGAAGATGGTTCAGTAGATTTTGCTGATGGTTCAAAAACTGAAAATACCCGTGTATCTTACCCAATTTATCATATCAATAATATTGTTGAGCCTGTATCAAAAGCAGGGCATGCTAAAAAAGTAATTTTCCTTACCGCTGATGCCTTTGGTGTATTACCACCAGTATCTAAATTAACGCCTGAACAAACAAAATATTATTTCTTATCTGGCTTTACCGCTAAATTAGCTGGCACAGAACGAGGTATTACTGAACCAACACCTACATTTTCTGCCTGTTTTGGTGCAGCATTCTTATCACTTCACCCAACACAATATGCACAAGTGTTAGTGAAACGTATGGAAGCGGCAGGTGCAGAAGCATATTTAGTTAATACAGGTTGGAATGGAACAGGTAAGCGTATCTCAATTAAAGATACTCGGGGCATTATTGATGCGATTTTAGATGGCTCAATCGAAAACGCAGAAATGGAAAACTTACCTATTTTTAATTTAGCTATTCCAACTGCTTTACCAAATGTTGATTTTGCGATTTTAGATCCTCGTGATACTTATTCAGATAAAGCACAGTGGCAAGCCAAAGCAGAAGATCTGGCTAATCGATTTGTGAAAAATTTTGAAAAATATACAACAAATGAAGAAGGTAAGGCACTTGTTGCAGCAGGACCAAAACTTTAATTTCACGATTATGAATAAGACTAAGGGGCGTAATGCCCCTTTTTCATTTTATCTATTTATTATATGCAAAATAAATGAGGAAATCATTTTCGTAAAATGACCGCTTGTCTTATCAAATTTAGGTATAATAAACCTAAATTTTACTATTCGAGATTTCTAAATGGCAACAATTCCAGTAAATCCACTTGTCCTTGTGGACGGCTCATCTTATCTTTACCGAGCTTTCCACGCTTTTCCTCCTTTGACGAATAAGCAAGGCGAACCAACAGGAGCGATGTATGGTGTCTTAAATATGCTAAAAAGCCTTATCTCACAAGTTGAGCCTAGCCATATTGCTGTTGTATTTGATGCGAAAGGTAAAACATTCCGAGACGAACTTTTTGAGCAATATAAATCTCATCGTCCACCAATGCCTGATGAACTACGATCTCAAATTCAGCCTCTTCACCAGATGATTAAAGCTTTAGGTATTCCGCTATTGTCGGTTGAGGGAGTAGAAGCCGATGATGTGATTGGTACTTTGGCTATTCAAGCATCAAAAGCGGGTAAAAGTGTGCTAATTAGTACGGGTGATAAAGATATGGCACAGTTGGTTAATGAACATATTATGTTGATTAACACAATGAATAATACGTTGCTTGATCGAGACGGGGTCATTGAAAAATATGGTATTCCACCTGAACTGATTATTGATTTCTTAGCATTATTAGGCGATTCCTCCGATAATATTCCCGGAGTAAAAGGTGTGGGCGAGAAAACGGCATTGGCTTTATTACAGGGTATTGGTTCAATGAAAGAAATCTATGCCAATTTAGATAAAATTGCAGAACTCTCTTTTCGTGGTGCGAAAAATTTTGCCCCAAAACTAGAAGCAGAGAAAGAGGTTGCAGAACTCTCTTACCAACTTGCTACGATTAAAACAGATGTTCCCCTTGAGCTAACTCACGAACAGCTTTTAACACAGCCACAACAACGAGATCAACTCGTAGAGCTTTTTGGTCGTTATGAATTTAAACGCTGGTTAAATGAAGTAATGGATAATACTAATCCTGTTACGCAAATCACTCCTGAGAAAATGCCAAATAATTATCAAGCAACACAAGCGGTTATTTCTGAGCCTACATTTGCAAAAATTACGATTGATCGCACCGCTTATCAATGTATTGATAATCCCACGTTGTTAGAGCAGTGGGTCAAAAAATTACAGCAAGCGACGCTGATTGCTGTTGATACGGAAACTAACGCTTTAGATCCAATGGCTGCTGAACTCGTTGGAATCTCCTTTTCCTTAGAAAATGGTGAGGCCTGTTATATTCCCTTAGCCCATATCGGTGAAATTTTAGATGCACAAGTAGATTTATTTGAAGAAACACAGGCGAGCGACACTGTTGGTTTATTGCCAAATCAATTAAATAAAGCGGACTGTTTAGCTCAACTTAAGCCAATTTTAGAAAATCCGACCATTAGAAAAGTGGGGCAAAATATTAAATACGACCTTACTATTTTTGCTCGTAATGGCATTGAGATGCAAGGTGTGGCATTTGATACAATGTTAGAATCCTATACGCTGAACAGTACGGGCAGACATAATATGGACGCTTTAGCGGAACGCTATTTAGGACATCAAACCATTCCTTTTGAAGAGCTTGCAGGCAAAGGGAAAAATCAAAAAACTTTTGATCAAATTGAGTTGACTCAAGCAACAGAATATGCAGCAGAAGATGCGGATATCACGATGAAACTTCACCAAGTTCTATTTGCTGAATTGAGCAAAGAGCCTGATTTGCTGAAATTATTTGAGCAAATTGAAATGCCATTAGTTGAAGTGTTATCCCAAGTTGAACGTAATGGAGTACTTATTGATCCTACTTTGTTGCTAGCACAATCGGCTGAAATAGCTCAACGTTTGGCAGAATTAGAGCAGGAAGTGCATAACGTGGCAGGTGAGGTTTTTAATTTAGCATCAACGAAACAATTACAAACCATTTTATTTGAAAAATTGGGCTTACCTGTTTTGAAAAAAACGCCAAAAGGTGCACCGTCAACCAATGAAGAAGTGCTAGAAGAACTTGCTCAAATGGGGCATCAAGTTCCTCGTTTATTGATCGAACATCGTGGACTAAGTAAATTAAAATCTACCTATACCGATAAACTACCACAAATGATTAACCCACATACAGGGCGGGTTCATACTTCTTATCATCAAGCGGTTACTGCTACAGGACGTCTTTCCTCTAGTGATCCTAATTTACAAAATATTCCTATCCGAAATGAACAAGGCAGGCGTATTCGCCAAGCCTTTATCGCTCGAGAGGGCTATAAAATTGTTGCGGCAGACTATTCACAAATCGAATTACGCATAATGGCGCATTTAGCAAAAGATACGAATATGATCAACGCTTTTGCAGAAGGACAAGATATTCACCGCTCAACGGCGGCTGAAATTTTTGATATTCCCCTTGATGCCGTTACTAGCGAACAGCGCCGTAGTGCAAAAGCGATTAATTTTGGTTTGATTTATGGAATGAGCGATTTTGGCTTATCTAATCAACTTGGAATTAGTCGAGCTGATGCAAAACGTTATATGGAACGGTATTTCCAGCGTTTCCCTGCGGTTCAACAATTTATGATGGATATTCGAGAAAAAGCAGCAGAAAAAGGTTATGTTGAAACATTGTTTGGTCGTCGTTTGTATCTACCAGATATTCAGTCTAACAACCAAATTCGTCGTAAAGCGGCAGAACGTGTTGCAATCAATGCACCAATGCAAGGCACCGCTGCGGATATTATTAAAGTTGCTATGATCAATATTGAGAAAGCTATCCGGCATTGTGATGATATTCAGATGATTATGCAAGTTCATGATGAATTAGTCTTTGAAGTTAGAGCAGATCGTATTGAGTATTATACGACACTAATTAAATTAGAAATGGAAAAAAGTATTTCCTTGCTTGTTCCGCTTATTGTTGAAGTAGGTATCGGGAATAACTGGGACGAAGCGCATTAACAAGCGGTAAGATTATCTAAAATTTTACTTATCTAAATAAGAAGGGCTAATAATATTAGCCTTTTTTATTACATAAATTTAACTTGTGAGTAAAATGTGCGCTTATTTGTAAAAATTTTGTAAAATAAATGAAAAAGTATTATGATATGAAGCGCTATCAATAGCAGATCAACTTAATGATTTGCCTATTTTTCTCATTATTTACTAAACTTGAGGGTAATCTTATGCAACAGAAAGTTAAACAACCAGTTACAGGTCAAGCTATTACATTAAATTCAGATGGTTCGTTAAATGTACCCGATCACCCTATTATTCCTTTTATTGAAGGCGATGGTATCGGTATTGATGTAACTCCAGCAATGCGTACCGTTATTGATGCCGCAGTGGAAAAAGCTTATGGTGGTAAACGTAAAATTGAATGGTTAGAAATCTATGCAGGCGAAAAAGCCAATCAAGTATATGGTGAAAATACTTGGTTGCCTGAAGAAACGTTAGATTTAATTAAAACTTATCATGTTGCAATTAAAGGCCCGTTAATGACCCCAGTTGGTGGTGGTATTCGTTCATTAAATGTTGCTATGCGTCAAGGGTTAGATTTATATAACTGTTTACGTCCAATCCGTTATTATGAAGGAACACCAAGCCCTGTTAAACACCCTGAATTAGTTGATATGGTAATTTTCCGTGAAAATTCAGAAGATATTTATGCAGGGGTAGAGTGGGTTGCAGGTTCTGAAGAAGCCAATAAAGTTATTCATTTTCTTACCAATGAAATGGGCGTGAAAAAAATCCGTTTTACGGAAGATTGCGGTATTGGAATTAAACCTGTCTCTAAGCAGGGTACACAACGTTTAGTTAGAGCTGCATTACAATATGTGATTGACAATGATCGTGATTCTTTAACCCTTGTTCATAAAGGTAACATTATGAAATTTACGGAAGGTGCATTTAAAGAGTGGGGATATGAAGTTGCTAAAGAATTTGGAGCAGAGCCAATTGATAATGGCCCTTGGCATACACTTAAAAATCCTAAAACAGGCAAAGAAATTATTATTAAAGATAGTATTGCCGATGCCTTCTTGCAGGAAATTTTATTACACCCAACTGATTATGATGTTATCGCAACATTGAATCTCAATGGCGATTATATTTCTGATGCGTTAGCTGCTCAAGTTGGTGGTATTGGTATTTCACCGGGGGCAAATATTGGCTTTGAGGCTGCAATTTTTGAAGCGACTCACGGCACAGCACCTAAAATTGCAGGACAAAATAAAGCAAACCCAGGATCAATTATTTTAAGTGGTGAGATGATGCTACGCCATTTGGGTTGGTTAGAAGCTGCCGATTTAGTGGTGAAAGCAGTGGCTAAAACAATTGCAAATAAAACGGTTACCTTTGATTTTGCAGAAACCCTACCAGAGGCAATGTTACGTACAACATCAGAATTTGCTCAAGATATTGTTAATAATATGTAAATCAAGTTTTATATGACAAGAAAAGCGATTTTATCTTTACTGGTAAAGTCGCTTTTTTATTTTTCTTTTTAGATTTTGTGAAGTTGTTATCAAATTGTAAAAATAATTTGTTAATGACTTGTTATTTTTATTCCTTTGGCTATCATTAAACCAGTATTTTATTGATGCCGATTTTTTAAGTGGAGATCATTTGTATGTCTTTTTTAATTGATTACCAAAAACACGTTGAAGAACGCGCAACACAAGGTGTTGCACCATTACCACTTAATGCTGAGCAAACTGCCCAGCTTATTGAATTACTTAAACAACCTCTTGATAACGATCCTAATTTTTTACTCAATCTTTTTGAAACACGTATTCCTGCTGGTGTTGATGAATCTGCCTATGTTAAAGCTTCATTTCTTGCTGCGCTGGTAAAAGGTGAAGTGAACTCACCGCTTGTATCAGCCCAACACGCCATCAAATTGCTGGGGACAATGCAAGGCGGATATAATATTGA
This sequence comes from Vespertiliibacter pulmonis, assembly GCF_013377275.1. Lineage (NCBI taxonomy): Bacteria > Pseudomonadati > Pseudomonadota > Gammaproteobacteria > Pasteurellales > Pasteurellaceae > Vespertiliibacter > Vespertiliibacter pulmonis. The sequence continues at coordinate 1,722,530 of NZ_CP016615.1, read as the reverse complement.
ACCACTTATTCAAGCCTTAGATAATCCTGATTTAGCTCCTCTTGCGGTTGATGCACTTTCGACTACATTATTAATGTTTGATAGCTTTCACGATGTGGCAGAAAAAGCCAAAGCAGGCAACACGTTTGCACAACAAATTTTAACTTCGTGGGCAAATGCTGATTGGTTCTTATCTCGTCCTAAATTAGCAGAGAAAATTACTTTAACTGTGTTTAAAGTTACAGGTGAAACTAATACTGATGATTTATCACCTGCTCAAGATGCGTGGTCTCGTCCAGATATTCCTCTACACGCCTTGGCTATGTTGAAAAATGAACGTGAAGGTATTGAACCAGATCAAGCCGGTGTGGTTGGTCCAATGAAACAGATTGAAACTCTCAAAGAGAAAGGTTTTCCTCTTGTTTATGTTGGTGATGTAGTCGGAACAGGTTCTTCTCGTAAATCAGCAACAAACTCTGTGCTATGGCTAATGGGTGATGATATTCCTTATATCCCAAATAAACGTGCAGGTGGTGTAGTTTTAGGTGGAAAAATTGCACCTATTTTCTTCAATACAATGGAAGATGCCGGTTCGTTACCTATTGAAGTTGATGTGAGCCAATTACATATGGGAGATATCATTGATCTCTATCCATATGCAGGAAAAATCTGCAAACATAATTCTGATGAAATCATCGCAGAATTTAGTTTAAAAACAGAAGTGTTATTAGATGAAGTTCGGGCAGGGGGGCGTATTCCTCTTATTATTGGACGTGGTTTGACACATAAAGCTAGAGTAGAACTCGGATTACCAGAAAGTGATGTTTTTGTGAAGCCACAAACTGCAGGGGAAAATAGTAAAGGATTCACCCTTGCACAAAAAATGGTAGGGAGAGCTTGTGGCGTAGAAGGTATTCGAGCAGGTCAATATTGTGAGCCAAGAATGACCTCTGTTGGATCTCAAGATACCACAGGGCCAATGACTCGAGATGAGCTGAAAGATTTAGCCTGTTTGGGTTTTTCTGCCGATTTAGTTATGCAATCTTTCTGCCATACTGCCGCTTATCCAAAACCTGTTGATGTGGTAACGCACCATACATTACCTGATTTTATTATGAATCGTGGGGGGGTGTCGTTAAGACCTGGTGATGGCGTTATTCATTCGTGGTTAAATCGCATGTTACTCCCTGATACCGTAGGTACAGGTGGTGATTCTCATACTCGTTTCCCTATTGGCATTTCATTCCCGGCAGGTTCAGGATTAGTTGCTTTTGCTGCTGCAACAGGTGTAATGCCGTTAGATATGCCTGAATCTGTATTGGTACGTTTTAAAGGTGACCTACAACCAGGTATTACCTTACGTGATTTAGTTCACGCTATTCCTTATTATGCTATTCAACAAGGATTATTAACCGTTGAAAAAGCAGGCAAGAAAAATATTTTCTCAGGGCGTATTTTAGAAATTGAAGGTTTAGAACATCTTAAAGTAGAGCAAGCCTTTGAACTTTCTGATGCTTCAGCAGAACGCTCTGCTGCAGCGTGTACAATTAAACTTGATAAAGCCCCAATCATTGAATATCTCAAATCAAATATTGTGTTATTGAAATGGATGATTGCTGAAGGCTACGGCGATATAAGAACGATTGAGCGCCGTATTCGTGCAATGGAAGAATGGATTGAGAACCCACAATTACTTGAAGCTGATGCTGATGCAGAATATGCGGCAGTTATTGATATTGATCTCAATGAAATTAAAGAACCAATTCTGTGTGCACCTAATGATCCTGATGATGCCCGTAAATTATCTGAAGTTCAAGGCAATAAAGTTGATGAAGTATTTATCGGTTCTTGTATGACAAATATTGGACATTTCCGTGCTGCAGGTAAATTACTTAACCAAAATCAAGGAATGCTTCCAACTCGTTTGTGGATTGTTCCACCAACAAGAATGGATGCTGAACTACTCACTGAAGAAGGTTATTACAGTATTTACGGTAAAAGTGGTGCACGTATTGAAATTCCAGGCTGTTCGCTTTGTATGGGTAACCAAGCTCGTGTAGCTGATGGAGCAACAGTTGTCTCAACATCAACTCGGAACTTCCCAAATCGTATGGGGAAAGATGCTTTTGTTTACCTGGCTTCAGCTGAATTATCTGCAGTTTGTGCCTTATTAGGTCGTATTCCAACTTTAGATGAATACCTAAATTATGTGAATAGTTTAGATAACGATAAAGATGATACATATCGTTATATGAACTTTAATGAAATTAATAGCTATATGAAAAAAGCAGATAGCCTGATTTTCCAAACAAGCTGTAATTAAGATTAATCTCAAGCGGTAAGAACATAAAAATATTTGCAATATTTAAGTATTAATCTGACCGCTTACTATTTTAAATAGTAAATAACCGAATATATTAAAAGAAAGGGGAACATTATGCCAAAACTACATCCAACTTTAACCGCAGAGCTTCAATTAAGCGATGGCCGTAAATTTTCTTTACCCGTTTATCAGAGCAATTTAGGCTATGATGCCATTGGGGTAGAAGCCTTACAAAAAGAAAAATTATTTACCTACGATCAAGGCTTAACTTCAACGGCAGTCTGTGAATCTGGCATTACTTATATTGATGGTAATGAAGGCATTCTACTTCATCGTGGATACCCTATTGATGAATTAGCAATGCACAAAACTTACCTTGAAGTGTCCTATTTATTATTAAATGGTGAGTTACCTACATCAGAACAGTTAGAAAGCTTTAAAAAAGAGATCTGCTCTCATTATATGGTAAACGAACAATTTACCCGTTTATTTCAAGGTTTCCGCCGAGACTCTCACCCAATGGCCGTAATGTGTGCGGCAAGTAGTGCATTAGCAGCTTTTTATAACGATACGGTTGATTTAAACTGCAAAGAATCTCAATATCAAACCGCTATCCGCCTACTAGCAAAAATGCCAACTTTGGCAGCAATGTGTTACAAATATAGTATTGGTCGTCCATTTATGTACCCACAATATAATTTATCTTATTCAGGTAATTTTCTTTATATGATGTTTGCAACACCGTGTGAACCTTATGAGGTAAATCCAGTTATTGAACGAGCAATGGATAGAATTTTCACCTTACACGCAGATCATGAACAAAATGCATCAACATCAGCCGTGCGTGGTGTAGCATCTTCTGGACCAAATCCATTTGCTTGTATTGCAGCAGGTATTGCTTCTCTTTGGGGACCAGCTCACGGTGGAGCAAATGAAGCTTGTATTAAAATGTTACAAGAAATTGGTTCAGTTGATCGTATTCCTGAATTTATTGCTCGTGCGAAAGATAAAAATGATCCATTTAGACTAATGGGCTTTGGACATCGTGTCTATAAAAATTACGATCCACGAGCAAAAGTAATGCGTGAAACTTGTCACGAGGTATTAAAAGAGTTAGGTGTAAATACACCACTTCTTGAAGTTGCAATGGAACTAGAACGTATTGCATTAAATGACCCATATTTTGTTGAACGTAAACTTTATCCAAACGTTGATTTCTATTCAGGCATCATTTTACAAGCTATTGGTATCCCAACTTCAATGTTTACGGTAATTTTCGCTTTAGCAAGAACGGTAGGCTGGATTGCAAACTGGAAAGAAATGTATGAAGAGAATTTAAAAATCGTTCGTCCACGTCAAATTTATACTGGGCATATTGAACGCCATATTGTAGATAAATAAGGTCAAAAGCTAAATTTATTTACTCATAAATATTAAATCGGCATAGCGTATTGTATGCCGATTTTTTTATGAATCAAAATTTAAAAGATGGTTGTTTCTAAGCGAATGGCACCTTTTTCAACAATAATTTGTTTACCAAATTTCTTAATCAACGCTTCTTTTGTTTTACTTTCATCAAGGGTATAAACGGGATTACTATTTAGCAGGTAAGCGAAACTTTCCGCTAGGGGAGAAATAAAAGGCTGTAATTCTAATTGATATTTTTCAGGTGAAATAGCCCAATGAGCTAAACGAATATCTTTCAAAAACACAGCGCCTTTTTCATTATCGTAATAGGGAATAGTATCCAAATCTAAACTTAAATTGACATCATATTGCTTACCTTTTACTTTCAATTTCCCATTGATAGTACCCATTACTTCAACACGTTTTTCTTCCGTTTGTCCAATTTTCGTTGCAATGTCACGCAGTTGATAATCTAATTGAAAAATGTGTGGAATGCCAATGCTATTTTTTAAAGGGATTTTTTCATTAAGTCGAGTGGCTAAATATTGATTGATTTCTGGTTCAGAAATAGAAAGAGGGTTAGCGTATGCAATAGATAAAGCAAACGGCATCACTAGAAAAATACACTTTTGTAAAATTTTCATCTAATTTTCCTTTTAAAATAGGTAATGTCTTATTAAACTAGTCTATTATGTTAAATGTAATATTACACTTAGCTAGTTAGCTGTACTAACGGTACAATAGTTTTCAAATAAAGGAAATAAAAATGACAAAAATCTTACTAATCTGTTCTATTTTATTGATCACAGGTTGTTCTATGGGCGTAAATGCTAGTGGAGGATCAAATGGTGTGGGCGTAGGTGTTGGGCTTGGCACAGGTATTCGTTTCTAATTGGATAATTAAAAACGAACTTTTAGCTTATTTTAAGTTCAAATTCCCATTAAATAATAAATAGAGGAATAAAAATGCAACAATTGCTTAAAAAATCATTGTTTGGATTAGGGCTATTATCATTAGTTCAAACCGCAATGGCTGATGTACAAGCCGTAGCGGAATTACAGAAACGATTAGAGTTAGTTAATCAATATAGTGCTGATTTTGATCAAACAGTACGTTCTAGCAAAGGAAAAGAAATTCAAAAAGGCAAAGGAACATTTCAGGTAAAACGTCCTAATCTGTTTAGAATGGATACGAAAATCCCTCAAGAAAATACAATTATATCCGATGGTAAAACGCTCTGGTTTTATGATCCTTTTGTAGCTCAAGTTACTGCAAATTGGGTTAGTGATGCTGTAAATAACACGCCTTTTGTATTACTTACAAGTAATAATAAAGATCACTGGGATCGTTATGATGTACAACAGAATATCGACAGTTTTACATTAAAACCAAAATCGAAAAAAAGTGGGATCAAACAATTTGATGTTCGAATTGATAGCAATGGATTGATGAAAGGCTTTAGTACAATTGAGCGTGATGGGCAAAGCAATCTTTATGTATTACGCAATATTTCAACAGCAAGTATAGCAAATGACCTCTTCAAATTTAACGTGCCTAAAGGTGTTGAATTAGACGATCAACGTACGAAAACTAATAAAAAATAACAAAACTCAAGCGGTTAGATTCGAACAATTTTTTGTCAACTAACCGCTTTCAACGAGTATAAAATAATGAAAAATATTTATACCCCCCGTGATATATCAGAATGGCAACAATTTATATTCTTAGTTAAGCTGGCAGTAGAAGAAGATAAGTTGGAAAACCTTTTAGAAATGTTATTTACAACAGATGAACGTAATTCATTTGGGTTACGTGTGCAAATTATCAATGCTTTATTAAATACTGATTTACCACAACGAGAGATTCAGCAACAGCTTCGAACCAGTGCGGCGACTATTACTCGTGGTTCAAATATGCTGAAAGTGGTTAATCCTGATATTCGAGAATGGGTGAGTAAAAAACTCAATGGCAAAGCGTAGGAAATCTCGTAAAAGTAAAAAAGGGATTTTGAGCCGTTTTTTTATCCCAAGTGAAATCCGTTCAATGAAAGGTTGGTTTTGGTTTATGACCAGCCGAATTGGGTTTGCGATTGCTAATTTTTATCTTTGTTTAACACTCGTTTTTTCAGCCGTTCCCGTACCATTTTCAGCGTATATGGTACAAAAGAAAGTGGAAAATCTGTTCCATTCAGATTATCGTATTCATTATGATTGGGTCAGTATTGATGATATTGCCTGGCAAATGCAAATGGCTGTTATTGCAGGGGAAGATCAAAATTTTGAAAATCATTTTGGCATTGATGTTGATGCGATTTTATTAGCGTTAAAACGTAACGCTAATAGCCGTAAAAAACCTCGAGGCGCTTCGACTATATCGCAACAAACTGTGAAAAATTTATATCTTTGGCACGGTACAAGCTGGGTTAGAAAAGGATTAGAAGTCCCTCTAACACTTTTAGTAGAAGCACTTTGGAGTAAACAGCGAGTTTTGGAAGTTTATCTCAATATTGCAGAATTTGGGCGAGGTATTTTTGGTGTTCAAGCGGCTGCAAAACACTATTTTGGTAAATCAGCGAAACAGCTCACGTTACAAGAATCTGCTTTATTGGCGGCATCATTACCAAATCCTTTTATTTATCGAGTAGATCGTCCAACCACTACAATGCTTAAACGCCAACGCTGGATTATGCAACAGATCCAAAATCTTGGCGGTCGTATATATTTAGAAAAATTATAATCAAATCGTAATGAAATTACTGATACTTTGTCGAGAACCCCGTTTATATAGTTGCCAACGACTAAAATCTAGCGCAGAGGCATTTGGATATTCAGTGGATATTCTTGATCCTAGCTATTTTATGTTGAAACTCACACAAGGAAAATTCCAATATAGCTATCCTAAGATACCTGATTTTATTGAGTATCAAGGTATTATTCCTAGATTTGGCACAACGACCACAGAAATAGGTTGTAATGTTTTATCCCATTTTGAATTACAGGGTATTCCAGTATTAAATAGTACTTCAAGTGTTAGATTAGCTCGAAATAAGTGGCAAAGCCTACAAAAGCTAGTCGCAGAAGGTATTTCTGTACCAAATACTATCTTAGCAGGTGAATTATGTGAGACGAAAGAAAGCATTCGCAATTTTTCCTGCCCGTTCATCATAAAAACATTATCAGGTTCACAGGGCATTGGTGTAATGTTATCAGAAAGCCAACAAAGTGCGGTTAGTTTATTAGATACCTTAAAATCAGCGAATATTCCTATTTTGACGCAACAATTTATTAAAGAAGCACAAGGTGAAGATATTCGTGCTTTTGTTATTGGTAATGAAGTTGTGGCATCAATGGTTAGGCAGGGGACAAGCGGTGAGTTTCGGGCTAATATTCATCAAGGCGGAACTGCAAAATCAATTGAATTATCACAAGAAGAAAAACAATTAGCTGTTAAAGCGGCCAAAACACTAGGGCTAGACGTTGCAGGGGTGGATCTTATTCGCTCTAAACAAGGCTTAATGGTATTAGAAGTGAATGCAAGCCCGGGCTTGGAAATGATTGAAAAAGTTAGTGGTATAGATATTGCACGGAAAATGATCCACCACTTAATTTGCAAAAAAGTAAGTTAATCTTACCGCTTGTCTTTTCTATTTTATGCTGCTTAAGGTACAATACACCCTATTTATCTCTCTTTCACGGTAATATTCCGCTTATGTACGAAGAATTGGCACAAACACTTCCCGAATTAGTCTTATGGACAAAAGATCGTGAATTTTCACTTTCACTTTCTACTGAACGCCTTGCTTATTTATTAGCCATAGCTCTTTACAATAATGAAAGAACAGATGGAGAATTACTTGAAAGCGATTTACAAGATCTTTTCCGCCACGTTTCTACTGTGTTTGAACAATCTAATGTCACTTTGACACAGCGTGCAAATAATGCAATTAACGATCTTGTAAAACAACGTTTTCTTAATCGTTTTAGCAGTGAATTTACTGAAGGATTGGCGATTTATCGTTTAACACCATTAGGGGTTGGAATTGCTGATTATTATATCCGCCAAAGAGAATTTTCTTCATTACGCCTTTCAATCCAATTATCTATTGTTGCAGATGAAATTCAGCGTGCATCTACTTCAGCAGAAGAAGACGGTGATGAACGTTTTTGGCGAAATCAAGTATTTGCTCCCCTTAAATATTCAGTGGCTGAAATTTTTGACAGCATTGATCTATCACAACGAATGATGGACGAAAATCAGCAACATATACGTGAGCGTATAGCAGGGCTTTTAAGCCAAAACTGGCACGAAGCAATTGCAAGTTGTCAGCAATTATTAGATGAAACCTCGGGTAATTTACGTGAATTGCAAGACACATTAAATTCTGCTGGAGATAAATTACAATCGCAATTATTACGAATTCAAAGTTGTCTAATTGGTCGAAATGATCTAGGGTTTGTTGATGATCTTATTGTCAATTTACAGAATAAATTAGATCGCATTATTAGCTGGGGACAACAAGCTATTGATCTTTGGATTGGCTACGATCGTCACGTCCATAAATTTATCCGTACCGCCATTGATATGGATAAAAACCGAGTGTTTGGGCAACGTTTACGTCAATCTATTCAAGATTATTTTGATAATCCTTGGCAACTCTATATTGCCAAAGCCGAAGGGTTATTAGATTTGCGAGAAGGTGAGAGTGAATTAAACAGTGCTGAGGCTGTTGGAGAATTGCCCGCAGAATTAGAATATGAATCGCTTATCTCTGTACAAGAGCAGATTGTAGCAATTATGCAATCACATCTGATTCCATTTAGAGAGCAAGGTAAACCAATCGATCTTGGTGAAATTTTACGAGAACAATTAGCGAAGTACCCACTTTCAAGCCATTTTGATATTGCACGAATAATTGTTGATCAAGCGGTCAAATTAGGCATAGCAAGCCAAGATAATCAAGCTGTGTATCCAATTTGGCAAGCGATTAATGAGAATGGAGCTGAAGTTCAGGCTAATATTATCGATCAATATAATTAAACTTTAAAATTAAGGAAAATATGGCATGCCCTCTAACACTTCCCCTTTTTTAATGCCAACAGGCTATTTTTCAATTTCTCTTGGCTTAGGAGCCACAGCAATTGCTTGGTTTCACGCCAGCCATCTCCTTCCATTTGCAGAAAATATTGGTAATGTTATAGGAATTATTTCTGTGATGAGTTGGCTGCTCTTTAGCGGTTTGTATGTGTATAAAATTATCCGTTATACAGAGCAAGTAAAGGATGAATGGAACTGTCCTGTTCGTTTCTCTTTTATTGCTTTGATTCCGATTACTACAATGGTTGTTGGCGATATTTTGTATCATTGGCAGGTAATATTCGCAGAACCACTAATTTGGTTAGGCGCCATTTCACAACTTATCTTTGCAGGTATTCGTATTGGTGGGTTATGGAAAGGTGATGTTTTCACGGAAGACTCAACGTTACCACCATTTTATCTTCCTTCCGTAGCAGCAAATTTTACAAGTGCAAGTTCACTCGCTTTATTAGGTTATACAGATCTTGCTTATGTATTTTTTGGCGCTGGAGTCATAGCGTGGCTGATTTTTGAACCTGTTTTGCTACAATATTTACGTACAAATAAAATTAACTCAGCAATGCGAGGATCGTTTGGTATTATTTTAGCTCCTGCTTTTGTGGGCGTTGCTGCCTATATTACTATCAATGGTGGGGACGTTGATACATTTGCTAAAATGTTATGGGGATATGGCTTCTTACAACTTATTTTTTTGTTCAGGCTTTTACCTTGGATAACACAAAATAATTTTTCTATTGGACTATGGGCTTTTTCATTTGGATTAGCATCAATGGCAAATAGTGCGATATCGTTTTATCAACATACTCAATTAGAATATCTTTCTATTGTAGTTTTTTTCTTTGCGAATGCGATGATCTTCTTACTTTGTTTAGGAACATTAAAAACGATTATACAAGGAAAATTTTGGCTTAAATAATGCATTTAGTAATACTTTATTTTTAAAGTATGTAAGAAAATAGAAACATTTGATAACTCAATTTATCTATAGAGAACATAATGACAGACATACAAGAACTTATTCCAACAAAATTAGCTCAAGCAATCGCTAATCCTATTTTTCCCCAATTAGATAGTCAGTTACGAATGGGGCGGCATATTAGCCTTGAAGCTCTTGATGAGCACGCTTTTTTAATGGATTTTCAAGCAGAATTAGAACTTTTTTATCGCCGTTATCACGTTGAGCTCATTCGAGCACCAGAAGGTTTTTTCTATTTGAGACCAAAAGCCTCAACGTTAATTGCTCGTAATGTCATGTCAGAAATGGAAATGTTAGTAGGTAAGGTTCTGTGTTATCTCTATTTAAGTCCAGAACGCCTTGCCCAACAAGGTATTTTTAGCTATGACGATGTATATAATGAATTACTGAATTTAGCTGATGAAACTAAATTACTCAAAGCAATCAACCCTCGCTCAACAGGCTCTGATTTAGATAAAGCTAAATTAGTTGAAAAAGTTGGTGGGGCATTACGCCGATTACAGCGGATAGGAATGATTACCCGTGTTGGTGAGCAAAATAGCCGAAAATTCGTGATTTCAGAATCTGTTTTCCGCTTTGGGGCAGAAGTGCGATCAGGGGGCGATATGCGAGAAGCTCAATTACGTTTAATCCGTGATGGTGAAGCAACGACTCCTGAATTACTCAAACAACAAGAAGTTAGTTTTGAGCAAGAATTAACAAATGATACAGATGAAATAGACGAACAAGGCGAGGAAGAATAATGGAACAGCCGGAATTACAAAATAATCAATCAATCGAACCGCTTGTCATTGAACCAGCGGTCATTCCAGCCAAAGTAATGAGAGGCAAATTTTCATCTCTAACACTAATTAACTGGAACGGTTTTTTTGCCCGTACCTTTGACTTAGACGATCTTGTTACCACACTTTCTGGCGGAAATGGGGCAGGAAAATCTACTACAATGGCAGGGTTTGTGACGGCGCTTATTCCTGATTTGACATTACTCAATTTCCGTAATACGACTGAAGCAGGTTCTACCTCAAGTTCTCGTGATAAAGGCTTATACGGCAAACTAAAAGCAGGCGTTTGTTATGCTATTTTAGAAAGTGAGAATTCACGTAAACAGCGTGTAATTACAGGTGTTCGCCTACAACAAATTACAGGCCGTGATAAAAAAGTTGATATTCGTTCATTCTCTTTACAAAATAGTGATCCAACCCAATCTGTTATCAGCCTTTTTACAGAACAAATGGTAGATAAAACAGCACGTGTTTTACCATTAAATGAAATCAAAGAAAAATTTGAAGGCTCAGAGGTTCTTTTTAAACAGTATAACTCAATTACAGATTATCATAGTTTTCTGTTTGATCTTGGGATTATTCCAAAGCGTTTACGTTCATCATCTGACCGCAGTAAATTTTATAAATTGATCGAAGCCTCACTTTATGGCGGAATTTCTAGTGTTATCACCAAATCATTACGTGATTATCTATTACCTGAAAATACAGGTGTTCGCCAAGCTTTCCAAGATATGGAATCTGCCTTGCGTGAAAATAGAATGACATTAGAGGCTATCAAAGTGACCCAGTCTGATCGAGATATGTTCAAAAAATTGATCACTGAATCAACCAACTATGTCTCTGCTGATTATATGCGTAACGCAAATGAAAGACGAGGGAATGTTCAACTTGCCGTTGAAAAACGCCAGGAATGGTATCAAACAAAATCTAAAATAGCGTTAGAACAGCAACGATTTGTTGAATTTAGCCGTGAAGTGAGTGAATTATCTGATACTGAAACCGATTTAGAAGCCGAATATAATAATGCAACTCACCACTTAAATTTGGTTATGAATGCTTTTCGTCATCAAGAAAAAGTAGAACGTTATCAAGACGAAGTAGAAGAATTGCAAGAAAAACTTGAAGAACAGCAAATAGCTACGGAAGAAGTTGTTGAACAAGTTGAGCAAATACAAGCCAAAGCCGATGAAGCAGAAGATACTGTTGAAGATCTCCGTTCTCAAATGGCAGATTATCAACAAGCTCTTGATGCACAACAAACGCGAGCTTTACAATATCAGCAAGCTATCAATGCGTTAGAAAAAGCTAAACAACTTTGTGGGCTACCAAATTTAGATCTGCATAATTTACAAGATTATCATTCAGAATTTGTTGCCCAAGCAGAAGAAATTACCGATCAAGTATTTGATTTAGAGCAACGTTTATCCGTATCAGATATGGCTAAAGCACAATTTGATAAGGCCTATGAATTAGTTTGCAAAATTGTAGGTGAAACAGACCGCTTGCAGGCTGATAATACTGCTCGTGAATTACTCTTAGCTTATCCAAATCAGAAAGCACAAGCTCAGCAAGCGGTAACATTACGCTACAAATTAGCAGAATTAGAACAGCGTTTACATCTGCAACAAAATGCAGAACGTTTATTGAAAGAATTTAATCAAAAAACACAAATGCAGTTTAATTCTTCTGAAGAATTGGAAGCCTATTATGAACAACAACAAGCACGATTTGACGATCTTGAAGCAGAGCTAGCCGAAATCCTTGACCAACGTGCTAGCCAACGTCAGCAACGTGATCAATTAAATCAACAATATCAACAATACGCACAAAATGCTCCTGCATGGCATACCGCACAATCTGCTTTAGCTCGCTTGCAAGAACAGTGTGGCGAAACATTTCCCCATAGCCAAGCAGTAATGCAATTTATGCAAAATATCTTGAGCCGTGAACGTGAAACTACTCTCGAACGAGATCAATTAGCACGCCGTGAACAGCAATTAAACGCTCAAATTGCACGTCTAAGTCAGCCTGATGGTGCAGAAGATCAACGTCTTAATTATCTTGCGGAAAAGTTAGGCGGTATCCTTCTTTCTGAACTATATGAAGATGTATCCCTTGAAGATGCGCCTTATTTCTCTGCATTATATGGAGAGGCTCGCCAAGCGATTGTAGTACGAGATCTTACTCTAGCCAAAAATCAACTAGCTCAATTAGATGATTGCCCTGAAAATTTATATTTAATTGAAGGCGATCCAAATGCGTTCGATGATAATGTCTTCCCTGTTGAAGAATTAGGGAATGGTGTGGTTGTGCAACTATCCAATCGTCAATGGCGTTACTCACAATTTGATGAATTTGCAATTTTTGGACGAGCATCCCGGGAAAAACAGCTTGAGAAAATTAAAGCCGAACGTGATGAAACTGCTGAAAAATATGCAGATGCAGCCTTTAATGTACAAAAATGCCAACGTTTACACCAACATCTTAGCCAATTTGTTGGAACTCATTTATCATTAGCATTTCAGCCAGATCCTGAAATTATTTTACAAGAGATTTCGCAACAACGTAACGAAATTGAACGTGAGTTAAATACAATTATTCATTTAGAACAGCAATATCGCCAGCAGTTTGATGACATCAAAACACAATTACAGCTATTAAATAAATTATTACCACAAGTAGATTTACTGGAAGATGAAAGTTTATTTGAACAGGTAGAAACGTGCCGTGAACAATTATTGGTTGCACAAGAAGATGAAGCATTTATCCGCCAATTTGGTAGCTTATTACAGCAATTAGAGCCAATTGCATCGGTATTAAAAAGCGATCCTACTCAGTTTGATCAACTTCAAATCAATTACAAGCGGGCCATTGAGCAACAAAAATTGTTAAACCAAAAAGTATTTAGCTTAGCAGAAGTGATGAACAGACGTATTCATTTCAGTTATCAAGATTCGATTGGAACAGAAGGATTGGAACTAAATGAAAAACTTCGCCAGCAATTAGTTGTCGCACAGAACCAACGTGAGCAGTTGAAAGGGCAGTTACGCCAAGCACAATCTCAACTAACCGAATATAACCAAGTTCTTACTTCTTTACGTAGTTCCTATGAAGCGAAAAATCAGATGCTTCAGGAATTACTTATGGAAATGGAAGAATATGGCATCCGTAATGATCCCGAAGCCGTAGAGCGAGCAACTGTTTATCGAGATGAATTACATCAACGTTTGAATCAACATCGTATTCGCCGTAGCTATTTAGATAAACAGCTTGCGGTAATTGAGCTTGAAATGGATAATTTAACAAAAGCAATGCGAAAAGCAGAGCGAGATTATCATAGCCAACGTGAAATTGTTGTCCAAGCCAAAGTAAGTTGGTGCTTGGTACAACAGCTTTCTCGTAACAGTGATGTCGAAAAACGTCTCAATCGAAGAGAATTAGCTTATCATTCTGCTGAAGAATTACGTTCTATTTCAGACAAAGCCTTGGGGGCTTTACGTCAAGCAGTGGCTGATAATGAATATTTACGAGATAGCCTGCGTGCCTCTGAAGATAACCGTAAACCTGAGAATAAAGTTGCATTTTTCATTGCCGTCTATCAGCATTTACGGGAACGTATTCGACAAGATATTATTAAAACAAATGACCCGATTGATGCTATTGAGCAAATGGAGATCGAGCTTTCACGTTTAACGAATGAATTGACTGGCCGTGAAAAGAAATTAGCGATCAGTGCAGAAAGTGTTGCAAATATTTTACGCAAAACAATTCAGCGTGAACAAAATCGAATTTTACAATTAAATCAGGGATTACAAAATATCGCTTTTGGTCAGGTAAAAGGTGTTCGCTTAGTAGTAAAAATTCGGGATACACATGCTCTTTTATTAAATGCGTTATCGAATGAACGTGAACAAAATAACGATCTCTTTGAAAATACAAAACTCAGTTTTTCTGAAGCTTTAGCAATGTTATATAAACGGGTCAATCCGCATATTGAAATGGGACAACGTACCCCACAAACTATTGGAGAAGAATTACTAGACTATCGTAATTATCTTGATCTAGAAGTGGAAACTTTCCGTGGTTCAGATGGTTGGATGAGAGCAGAAAGTAGTTCACTTTCAACAGGCGAAGCGATTGGTACCGGTATGTCAATTTTACTCATGGTAGTACAAAGTTGGGAAGATGAGTCTCGCCGTTTACGTGCAAAAGATATTCTGCCGTGCCGTTTACTTTTCCTTGATGAAGCAGCACGTTTAGATACAATGTCAATCAATACGTTATTTGAATTGTGTAAACGTTTAGATATGCAATTACTTATTGCCGCTCCTGAAAATATTAGTCCAGAGCAAGGGACAACTTATAAATTAGTGCGTAAAATTAGTCATAATCAGGAATACGTACATGTAGTAGGTTTAAAAGGCTTTGGACAGAATAAGCAATATTAAATAAGCGGTAAGTGACCACAATTTTTTGCAATAAGGATTTGCATATTTATAAATAAGAAAAGCTCGCAATTAATGTGGGCTTTTCTTCTCTCTATATAAGCGATATAGGATTTTATTATTTTAGATTAAAAATTTTTTAGAAAATTGAACGGTTATTTATGCAATCGGTCTAAATCACAAAGCTAATTGGGGAAAAAATCTTACCGCTTGCTTGCTTTCTCTACGGCAAAAATGGACAAAATCTTCTGATTTTGTTATATTGTTTGCAAATTTATCTACATTTTTTCAACAAGTTTTGAATTTGATACGGTTAGAAATCAGGTAGATAGGATAAATTGTATGATATTACAGTATGGAATTGTTTGATTTTTATACTTGCTTTATGCAATTTAAGGTATGATATTTCAGCAAATGATAATCTTTTATATTATCTATTTATTTTATATTCACTCATAAAAAAGGAAAAAACTATGTCAGATATGTTAGCTCAAGACGTAGACCCATTCGAAACAAAAGAATGGTTAGATTCAGTTAATTCTCTTGTAAACGAAGAAGGCACTGAACGTGCACAGTTTATCATTCAACAAGTCATGCAACATGCTAGAACTCAGGGAGTTAGTCTTCCATCAGGCGTGACAACAGATTATGTAAATACTATTCCTGTATCTGAACAGCCAGTTTATCCTGGAAATAAAGAAATTGAACGCCGTATCCGTTCAGCTGTTCGTTGGAATGCAATTGCTATGGTATTGCGTGGGCAAAGAAAGAAAGATCTTGATTTAGGTGGCCATATCTCTACTTATCAAGCGGCAGCAACAATGTATGAAGTGTGTTTTAATCACTTCTTTAAAGCGGCTACGGATAAAGATGGTGGTGATTTAGTTTATACCCAAGGTCATGCCGCACCAGGTATTTATGCACGTTCTTTTGTGGAAGGTCGTTTAACTGCTGATCAGTTAGATAATTTCCGTCAAGAAGCATTTGTTGATGGTTTATCATCTTACCCACACCCTAAATTAATGCCAGAATATTGGCAGTTCTCAACAGTATCAATGGGATTAGGTCCAGTTAATGCAATTTATCAAGCTCGTTTCTTAAAATATTTAGAAAACCGTGGTATTAAAGATACATCTGGTCAAACCGTTTACGCATTCTTAGGCGATGGTGAAATGGACGAGATTGAATCTAAAGGTGCTTTAACTGTTGCAGGACGTGAAAAGCTAGATAATCTTATTTTTGTAATCAGCTGTAACTTACAACGTTTAGATGGACCAGTAAATGGTAATGGTAAAATCGTTCAAGAACTTGAAGGATTATTCCATGGCGCAGGCTGGGAAGTAATTAAAGTATTATGGGGTAGTGGCTGGGATAAACTCTTTGCTAAAGATACTTCAGGCAAATTAGCACAATTAATGATGGAAGTGGTTGATGGCGACTATTTAACATTCAAATCAAAAAATGGTGCATATGTTCGTGAACATTTCTTTGGTCGTTATCCAGAAACTGCTGCATTAGTTGCAGATATGACTGATGATGAGATTTGGGATTTACGCCGAGGTGCGCACGATTGTGAAAAAATGTATGCTGCATTTGAACGAGCTAAACGCTCAAATAAACCGGCAGTTATTTTAGCGCATCAAATTAAAGGCTATAAGATTCAAGGTGCAGAAAGCCAAAATATTGCCCACCAATCTAAAAAAATGTCACTTGAAGCTTTAAAAAATTTCCGTGATTATTTCAAACTACCTTTAACAGATGAACAAGTAGAAAACTTAGACTATATTACTTTCCCAGAAGGGTCTGAAGAGTACAATTACTTACATAATCATCGTAAAGAGCTTAATGGTTATCTACCATCTCGCCGTCCAAAATTTGATATTGAATATAAAATTCCTACATTAGATGAATTTAAATCATTATTAGAAGAGCAGCCTCGTGGTATCTCGACAACAATGGCGTTCACTCGTGTACTTAATACTTTATTAAAAGATAAAAATATCGGTAAAACCATTGTTCCAATCATAGCAGATGAAGCTCGTACTTTCGGTATGGAAGGTTTATTCCGTCAAATTGGTATTTATAATCCACATGGTCAAAACTATGTCCCATCTGATCGTGACTTAGTGGCTTACTATCGTGAAACAACAGATGGTCAAGTTCTACAAGAGGGTATCAATGAATTAGGTGCAACAGCATCTTGGGTTGCAGCAGCAACATCATATTCTGTGAATAACCAGCCAATGATTCCATTCTTTATTTACTACTCAATGTTTGGTTTCCAACGTGTAGGCGATATGATGTGGTTAGCTGGTGACCAATTAGCACGTGGATTTATGATTGGTGGAACTTCTGGTCGTACAACATTAAATGGTGAAGGATTGCAACATGAAGATGGCCATAGCCATATTCAAGCAGGCGTTATTCCAAGCTGTGTAACTTATGATCCATCATTTGCTTTTGAAGTTGCTGTGATTGTACAAGACGGTATCAACCGTATGTATGGTGAAAAACAAGAAGATGTATTCTATTACATTACAACCTTAAACGAAATTACAGAACAACCAGCAATGCCAGCAGGTGTAGAAGATGGTATTCGTAAAGGTTTATATAAATTTGAAACAGTTGAAGGAAAAGGAAAAGGTCACGTTCAATTATTAGGATCAGGTGCAATTATGCGTCATGTACGTGAAGCGGCACAAATTCTTGCTAACGACTATGGTGTTACTTCTGATGTATTTAGTGCTCCATCATTCAATGAATTAGGCCGTGATGGTGCTGACGTAGCTCGTTGGAACTTATTACACCCAACTGAAACACCTCGTGTTCCTTACGTTACACAAGTGTTAGCAGATTTACCAACAGTAGCTTCAACGGATTACATGAAAATGTATGCAGATCAAATTCGTGCATTTGTACCAACTAAACATTATCATGTTTTAGGTACTGACGGTTTTGGTCGTTCAGATAGCCGTGCTAATTTACGTGAGCATTTTGAAGTTGATGAGCGTTACATTGTTGTTGCTGCATTATCACAATTAGCGAAAGAAGGCACTGTTGAGTTAAAAGTTGTAGCAGATGCGATTGATAAATTTGGTTTAAAAACTGACCGTATCAATCCACTATATGCATAAGTAATTCAGCGATCACTTAATTAGAATCACTTATAATAAACAAGCGGTGCAATTTCATAAAAGTTTGCAAATTTTTTAAATAATTAGCCCGCTTGTTATTAATAATTGTCGCTAATTAAGGCAAGTATTTTAAAAGGAAAAACAAATGTCAAAACAAATTCAAATACCTGATATCGGTGGTGATGAAGTTACTGTAACTGAAATTATGGTAAATATTGGTGATACTATCTCAGTTGATCAATCAATCATCAACGTAGAAGGTGATAAAGCTTCGATGGAAGTACCTGCACCAGAAGCTGGCGTAGTGAAAGAAATTTTAGTAAAAGTGGGCGATAAAGTTGTAACAGGTACACCAATGTTGGTATTAGAAGGCGCAGATGCTGCACCAGCGCCACAAGCAGCACCTGCTGCTGAAACTGTTTCAATTGCTCCAACAGCAAGTTCAGTGATTGATGTAAATGTACCAGATATTGGTGGTGATGAAGTTAATGTTACTGAAATTATGGTTAAAGTCGGTGATACTGTTGAACTTGAACAATCAATCATCAATGTTGAAGGCGATAAGGCTTCAATGGAAGTACCAGCCCCTGTTGCAGGCGTAGTAAAAGAAATACTAATCAATGTTGGCGATGCAGTTTCAACAGGTTCATTAATTATGAAATTTGAAGTTGCGGGTGCAAGCCCAGCACCAGCCGTTGCACAAGCACCAACTCAAGATGCTAAACCAGCAGAAACAAAAGAAGTAGCAACGCCGGCAAATACATCTGCCAATACAAATACCGCAGGTTTAAGCCAAGAACAGGTTGTTGCAAGTGCTGGCTATGCACACGCAACACCAGTTATTCGCCGTTTAGCACGTGAATTTGGCGTAAGTTTAGATAATGTGAAAGGTTCTGGTCGTAAAGGGCGTATTATCAAAGAAGATATCGAGGCCTATGTAAAAAATGCAGTTAAAGTCTTTGAAGAAGTAAAATCAGGTAAGTCTCCTGCAGGATCTGGCGTTGGATTAGACCTATTACCGTGGCCAAAAGTTGATTTCAGTAAATTTGGTGAAGTCGAAGAAGTTGAATTAAGCCGTATTAATAAAATTTCAGGTGCAAATTTACACCGTAACTGGGTAATGATTCCACACGTTACACACTTTGATCGTACGGATATCACTGAATTAGAAGCATTCCGTAAACAACAAAATGAAGTTGTTGCAAAACAAAAATTAGATGTAAAAATCACACCTGTTGTATTTATTATGAAAGCAGCAGCGAAAGCATTACAAACATTCCCTCGTTTTAATAGCTCAATTTCTGAAGACGGTCAGCGTTTAACACTTAAAAAATATATCAATATTGGAGTAGCCGTTGATACACCAAATGGTTTAGTTGTTCCTGTCTTTAAAGATGTAGATAAAAAAGGCATTATTGAACTTTCTCGTGAATTAATGGAAGTGTCGAAAAAAGCTCGAGATGGTAAACTTTCAGGCTCGGATATGCAGGGAGGATGCTTTACTATTTCAAGCTTAGGTGGTATTGGTACAACTCACTTTACACCAATTGTAAATGCTCCTGAAGTGGCTATTTTAGGTGTATCTAAATCTGAAATGATGCCTGTTTGGAATGGTAAAGAGTTCCAACCTCGCTTGATGTTACCTGTGTCGTTATCTTTCGATCACCGTGTAATTGATGGAGCAGATGGTGCAAGATTCTTAAGTTATCTCAATAGCTTATTAGCAGATATTCGTCGTTTAACAATGTAATTTAATAATAACAAGCGGTTAGATTTCTGCAAATTTTACAAAAATCTGACCGCTTATTTGTTATTCTGTGATCTTGTTCTCGTTATTAAATTGTTAAAAGTAGTAAAATAAATAACAAATTATCAATGAACAGCCTATTCCAGAGGTAAAAATGAGCAAAGAAATTAAAACACAAGTCGTTGTACTTGGTGCAGGGCCAGCAGGGTATTCAGCAGCATTCCGTTGTGCTGACTTAGGATTAGAAACCGTTATCGTTGAGCGTTATTCAACACTTGGTGGAGTCTGTTTAAATGTAGGTTGTATCCCTTCTAAAGCGTTACTTCACGTTTCAAAAGTATTAGAAGAAGCAAAAAATATTAAACATCACGGTATCTCATTTGGAGAACCAACCATTGATTTAGAGCAAGTTCGTAAAGGCAAAGAAGGCGTTATTTCTCGCTTAACGAATGGATTAGCTGGTATGGCTAAAATGCGTAAAGTAACGGTAGTACAAGGTTTAGCAGCGTTTACCGATCCAAACACCTTGGTTGCAAAAGACAGTGAAGGTAATACCACCACAATTAAATTTGATAATGCAATTATTGCAGCAGGTTCTCGCCCAATTCAATTACCATTCATTCCACATGATGACCCACGTGTTTGGGATTCAACAGATGCTCTTGAATTAAAAGAAATTCCGAAAAAACTACTTATTATGGGTGGTGGAATTATCGGTTTAGAAATGGGTACGGTATATCATTCACTTGGATCAGATATTGATGTTGTTGAAATGTTTGACCAAGTTATTCCTGCAGCCGATAAAGACGTTGTTGCTATTTATACTAAACAAATTGAGAAAAAATTCAATTTAATGTTAGAAACCAAAGTAACTGCCGTTGAAGCAAAAGAAGATGGTATTTATGTATCAATGGAAGGTAAAGCAGCCAATGAAACTAAACGCTATGATGCAGTATTAGTTGCAATTGGACGAGTTCCGAACGGAAAATTACTTGATGCAGATAAAGCAGGTGTTGAAGTTGATGAGCGTGGATTTATCCATGTAGATAAACAGATGCGTACCAATGTACCGCATATTTTTGCCATCGGTGATATTGTTGGGCAACCAATGTTAGCACACAAAGGTGTTCACGAAGGCCATGTCGCTGCAGAAGTTATTGCAGGACAAAAACACTATTTTGATCCAAAAGTTATTCCATCAATTGCTTATACTGAGCCAGAAGTTGCTTGGGTAGGTAAAACAGAAAAAGAATGTAAACAAGAAGGATTAAATTACGAAGTTGCTAAATTCCCTTGGGCTGCTTCAGGTCGTGCTATTGCTTCAGATTGTTCAGAAGGTATGACAAAACTAATCTTTGATAAAGACACTCACCGTATTTTAGGTGGTGCTATTGTTGGTACAAATGGTGGAGAGCTATTAGGTGAAATTGGTTTAGCAATTGAAATGGGCTGTGATGCCGAAGATATCGCATTAACTATTCACGCACACCCAACGTTGCACGAATCTGTTGGCGTTGCAGCAGAGATTTTTGAAGGTTCTGTTACCGACCTTCCAAATCCTAAAGCGAAGAAAAAATAGTAAATATTGTTTTCAATAAATAATTAAAGCCCCTTGAGATAGGGGCTTTTTTAATACTTATTTCAACTAACAAGCGATAAGTTTACTCAATTATTTGCATTTTCTTGAGATAAAAATGCCCATATTCGGGCATTTTCATTATTGTAAATAATTATTGTGTTGCTTGAATAGCTGTTAATGCAATGGTATAAACAATATCATCAACTAATGCACCACGAGACAAATCATTCACTGGCTTACGCATACCTTGTAACATTGGGCCAATAGAAACGAGATCTGCAGAACGTTGTACAGCCTTATAAGTTGTATTACCCGTGTTTAAATCAGGGAAAATAAATACAGTTGCTTTACCAGCAACAGGGGAGTTAGGTGCTTTAGAACGAGCAACATCTTCCATAATTGCGGCATCGTATTGTAGTGGGCCATCAATCATTAAATCTGGACGTTTTTCTTTTGCAATCCGAGTTGCTTCTGCAACTTTCTCAACATCTGCACCTGAACCTGATGTTCCTGTAGAATATGAAATCATAGCAACACGAGGGTCAATACCAAAAGATTTCGCTGAATCTGCTGATTGAATTGCAATTTCAGCTAATTGTTCTGCAGTTGGATCTGGATTTACCGCACAATCTCCATAAACTAATACTTGGTCTGGTAATAGCATAAAGAAAATAGATGATACAATAGAGCTTCCAGGTGCAGTTTTAATAATCTGCATTGGTGGACGAATAGTATTTGCTGTTGTATGCACTGCACCAGAAACTAATCCATCAACTTCGTTTGACTCTAACATCATCGTGCCTAAAACAACGTTATCTTCTAGCTGTTCACGAGCAACTACTTCAGTCATTCCTTTATTTTTGCGTAATTCTACTAAGCGATCAACGTATTTTTCACGCACAGTAACAGGATCTATAATTGTAATACCTTTACCAAGTTGTACGCCTTGAGCTTCAGCAACACGTTGAACTTCATCTGGATTTGCCAATAAAATACAATCTGCAATACCACGTTCAGCACAAAGTACTGCTGCTTTAACCGTACGTGGTTCATCACCTTCAGGAAGAACAATACGTTTTTTGGCTGCTCGAGCAAATTCAGTTAATTGATAGCGGAAAGCAGCAGGAGAAAGACGGCGTGCCCGTGCAGTTCCCGATGAAATGGCATCAATAAATTGTGGATCAATTTGTGCCGAGGTATATTCTTTAATTGCAATAATTCGCTCTTTATCATCAAAAGGAACTTCTAAACTGAAACTTTGTAGGCTTAATGATGTTTGCCATGTATTGCCTTCAATTCGGAATACTGGTAAACCTGTTTCAAAGGCCCGCTGGCAAAGTTTTGCAATCTGCGAATCAATTTTATATCCGCCCGTCAATAGAATCGCACCAAGTTCAACACCATTCATTGCCGCTAGAGAAGCAGCCACAAGAACATCCGGGCGATCTGCAGAAGTTACTAATAAAGTACCCGCTTTGAAGTAGTCTACCATATTAGGTAAGCTTCTTGCACAGAATGTTACGCATTTAATACGGCGAGAAGAAATTTCACCTTCATTAATAATTGCAGCTTGTAAATGTT
Organism: Vespertiliibacter pulmonis; assembly: GCF_013377275.1. NCBI lineage: Bacteria > Pseudomonadati > Pseudomonadota > Gammaproteobacteria > Pasteurellales > Pasteurellaceae > Vespertiliibacter > Vespertiliibacter pulmonis. The sequence continues at coordinate 1,699,482 of NZ_CP016615.1, read as the reverse complement.
TAGCAAGGTCAACTGCGCGAGTAGCGATAAGATCAGAGTTCCAAGGAATACATGCTAATAGTTTAATTGGGCTTGTACTAAATAGTTTTTCAACTTCATTTGTTGTATTAGTACTATGATGAAATGAATCAAAAATTTCAGTTAAATCTGGGCGAGTACGTCCACTTTCATCAACTGGTGCATTAAATTTATTGACAATCACACCAAGTAGATTTGGATTATGACGACCACCGAATTCAGATGCGACCGCTTCTACTCGCTCTTTTAATTGTAATGGTTTATCTGCACCCGGAGCAGTTACTAGAATAATATCCGCATCTAATGTTTGAGCGATTTCATAGTTAATGCTGTTTGCATAAGAATTTTTACGTGTTGGCATTAACCCTTCGATAATGACAATTTCACAATTCTTTGCAAGTTGTTGATATCGTTCAACAATCTGTTCAAGCAACACATCAGATTGGTTTTGTCCAATGAGTGATTCTGCAGTACTTAATAATACTGGTTCACCAGTTTCTGTGGTTTGCGCTGAACGAATAATCGCCGTTGTTCTATCTAAAGTATCTTCTGCACTTATAGATTGAGCAATAGGTTTTAAAAAGCCGATTTTTGCACCTTTCTGTTCAAGAGCGTGCACTAAACCAAGGCTGACGCTAGTTAATCCAACACCAGATGTTGTTGGAATCAAAATAATTGTTCTTGACATAACATTTTCCAAATTTTGAAATAGGGTAGAATACAAAAGGAAAACCTGCCAAATGGCAGGTTCAATTAGCACTTATAAAGCAAGTTTTGATGTATCTTGTGCAATGACCAATTCTTCATTAGTAGGAATAACAAATGCACGGAAACGAGAATCTGTAGCAGTAATTTCACCTTCTTTACCAAAACGGGCGGCCAAGTTTTTCTCACCATCTACTTTAATGCCGAATAGTTTTAGATAATTTAACGTTAATTCACGAACAAGTGAAGAATTTTCACCAATACCACCAGTAAACACGATAGCGTCTAAATGATCACCAATGATTGCCATATAAGCACCGATATATTTTGCTAAACGGTAGCAGAATGCGTCCATTGCACGTTTAGCTTCAGGGGTATTATTGTAATTATCTTCCGCATAGCGACAATCACTAGTTATTCCTGTTAAACCTAATAAACCTGATTTTTTCACCAAGGTTTCTTCAATTTTTTCCATCGACATACCTAAGGTATTGTGCATAAAGAAAATGATTGCTGGATCTAAATCGCCCGAGCGAGTTCCCATCACTAAACCTTCAAGAGGAGTAAAGCCCATTGAGGTATCAATACACTCCCCATCACGGATAACAGAAATAGACGCACCATTACCTAAATGGCAAGTAATCGCATTTACTTTATTTTCAGCAATATCTAATATTTTTGCAACTTCACGGCTTACATAATAGTGGCTTGTACCGTGGAAACCATAACGGCGTACTCCATGTTCTTTATATAGAGAGTGGGGTAGTGCGTAAAGATAAGCTTGCTCAGGCATTGTTTGATGGAAGGCCGTATCAAAAACAGCAACATTTTTTTCCTTTAATTCAGGGAATGCTTTGAATGCTTCATCAATACCAATTAAATGAGCAGGGTTATGCAATGGAGCAAACGCAGAGGCAGCTTTAATTCCTTCAAGAACTTCCGGAGTAATAACAATTGAAGATGTATATTTCTCACCGCCGTGAACAATACGGTGTCCAATAGCACCAATACGATCTTTTAATTCCGCACTTAAAATATTTGATACCATATAATTAAGTGCTTCACTGTGGGCTGCACCTGCACCTAAATCTGCCGAACCTTTTTCACCATTTAATTTCCACTTAATACGAGCGTCTTCAAGATGAAAGTTTTCTGCCAAACCAGATAATTTTTCATCACCAGTTACAGGATCTAAGATAGCAAATTTAAGTGATGAACTACCACAGTTTAAAATAAGAACTAAATTTTTAGACATAGTTAAAATACCTAATTAGAGGAGTTTATACAACACGCCAAAGAAAAGCGTACAAAATTGTTATTATAGCTGTTTTAATATTTGAAATAAATACAAACCGAACGGATTACGTTATTGGCGTGCTAATCGGTAATTTTCAGACAGCTGTTCAAAATTAGATCTAAATGGGTTGATATCTAACCCACCACGGCGAGTATAACGAGCATAAACAGTTAATTTCTCAGGAGCAGCAAACTTCATTAAATCACAGAAAATACGTTCTACGCATTGTTCGTGGAATTCATTATGTTGGCGAAAGGAGACTAAATAACGCAAAAGTTTCTCACGATCTAACCGCTTGCCGACATAATGAATCTGCACAGTTCCCCAATCTGGTTGTTGAGTAATCAAACAGTTAGATTTTAGTAAATGGCTCACCAGTTTTTCTTGAACAATTTCTTCTGATTCATTCGTAATGTTCATTAATAATTCAGGACTAAATGTATAGTCACTAATTTCAATATCTTGATCATCAATACAAACACCATCAAGCGCAATGATTCTTTGATTTGTATAGTAGGGAAGCGAATACAACGTAACGCTAACATTGCCATTAGCACAATTAACTAAATCTTTTTCTATTATACGACGAACTTCTTCCATCGATGAAAACTTAGTCTGATTAAAACTATTTAAGTAAAGTTTAAAACTTTTAGATTCAATTAAATTTTCACTCCGAAAATCTAGTTTTATATCAGCAATAGCTACTTGTGGCAATCCTTTAACATTTAACCACGAAATTTCATAAGCAGTCCATAAATCTGTACCGTTTGTAAATGGCTGTTTTTCTGTAATTGCTAAATCATCTCGATTTAATTTACGAGGAACGCCTTGTAGCAAGGTAGGATCATATTGATCTGCATAGTTTGTTGACTTACCTAATTTAAGAGTATTAAGGCTATGATGTTCATAATTCATTAATTATCCTTTTTTGTTTAATAATTTTGTATTTAACATAATATATATTATGCGAAATTTTTGTGGGCTTTATTTTAGCAGAGATCTTTTTTAAAATTTTGATACAATTCCCATAGCTTTTCGCCAAAAGGTTTTCGCCAACCTATTAATAATTCTGGTAAATGATGATGCTGAGCAATTTGCCACTTAATTAATTGTTCTAATTGTCGCTTACTCGCAAAAACTTCTAGCGCAAGATCTTCTGGGGAACATTGTTTAACAGTATTACGTAAAAAAGCCATTTCTTGTTTATAATATGGAATATCAATTAAACGAGAAATGGGGTTTGGATAACTTTCTGGTGGAATTTGCTTTGCTTGTTCAACCAATAAAAGTAATTTTTTTCCGTGTAGTCGGATTTCATTTGGGTGCATAAATTCAATTAAACTAGCCGTATGTTTAGGCTGAGTTTTTGCAATTTGCCATAACGCTTGTTCTTTTACAATGAAATTGAGTGCCAAGTCCCGTTTCTTAGCTTCTTCTATACGCCATTTTTCTAATATTTGAAGTACAGAAAGCTGTTGAGGGGTTAATTGCCAGGCATTCGTAATTTTTTTATAGGCTTTTTCACTATCAATTTCGGTTATTTTTTTATTTTTAAGGTTAATACACTCTTCTATAACGGCGTTATGCCAACGAGTTTGTGCCAGTTTTGCTTGTAATTGAGTATAAACAGGCAATAAATAACGAACATCTGAGACTGCGTATTGTAGCTGATTCGATGTTAGTGGACGTGTTAGCCAATTAGTTCGAGAAGCGGATTTATCTAATTCAATTTGGCAAAAATGAGAAACTAATTTTGAAAAACCAACTGAAGTTCCCAATCCTAAGAAACTACTCATTATTTGTGTATCAATCATCGGTTCAGGCAGTTGTTGAAAGGTGTGTTGAAAGACCTCTAAATCTTCACTGCAAGCGTGTAATACTTTAAGAATAGTTGGATTTCGTAATATTTCCACAAAAGGCTGAAAATTTGTAATTGCGAGGGGATCTATCAAGTATACATTTTTATTATCAAAAAGTTGTATCAATCCTAATTTAGGATAGTAAGAACGAATACGAACAAATTCAGTATCAAGGGCAATAATATTTGCCTGCTGAATTATATTACATGCTTTCTCAAGCTGTTCATTACTCTCAATCCAAATAAAATTGTTCTGATTATCCATCTTTATTCCTAATTTCATAAAATTAGGCTTATTATAAAGGCAAATTAGTAAAAATTCTTATTATCTACCCACTTTTAATAGGAAACAATAAAAATCGTTACAACGTATCTTTTTATTAGTATGAAAATATTTTTGCAAGAAATTTGATTCAGAACAGGAAAAATTTGTAAAAAATTAGTTAAAATACATTACTATTTTTATTACTGATTACTGAGAATTAAAATGCCCGCATTATTTATTGCAGGAACGGATACAAATGTAGGTAAAACAATTGTTACCCGAGCATTATTGCAAATATTATCCCAATATGAAATCCCTGTAGTGGGTTATAAACCTATTGCTTGCGGTGGAGATGACTCTCTTCCTACTGCACCCAATACAGATGACTATGCTTGTGAAGATAATAAAGACGTACTTATTCTCCAAAAGAGTTGTACATTACCTGTACACTATCGAGAAATTAATAGCTACTCTTTTATACATTCAAGTACACCTGTATTTGCAGCACTTGATGCTGTTCGTCATATTTCAAGTCAAAAATTAGATCGTGATTTAATACGTTTACAGCAAAAATATAATAATGTTATTGTTGAGGGTACTTATGGCTGGCTAACTCCAATTAATAAAGGGTTAAGTTTTGCAGATTGGGTAAAGCGTAATAATATGCCTATTGTACTTGTTGTGGGAATTAAAGAAGGCTGTGTAAATCACGCTTTACTGACTGCTTATGCAATTCAGCAACAAGGAGGGAAATTAATTGGATGGGTAGCTAACCGTATAAATCCTGGTTTACGCCACTATTTTGAACTAATTGAGCTGCTCAGTAATCGAATTGATGCTCCTCTTCTAGGAAAAATTCCTTATTTAGGTACACCTGATAAAAAAGATCTATCGGAATATATAAATTATCCAGACCCCCTACTCCATTATTTTTCAAAATAATTTAAGATAGCGGTAAGTTATTATATGTAATAAATAACTTACCGTTTTTATTAACCGCCTGAAAATTTTACGTTAAACCCTTTTTGCTCTAATATTTGTTTAAGTTGATCACGATTATCGCCTTGAATTTCTATAATACCATTTTTCACTGAACCACCACAGCCTGAACGGCGTTTAAGTTCAGAAGCTAATGAAACTAAAGCTTTATCATCTAAATCTAACCCTGTAATAACACAAACGCCTTTTCCTTTACGGCCGCTCGTTTGACGTTGAATACGAACAATACCATCGCCTTTTGGTCGTTCTATTTTACTTTTTTCTGGCAAAATTCTACCAGTTTCTGTGGAATATACTAATGTCATTACAAATTTTCCATTAATCTAACCGCTTACAAAACGGTATAATTACTTATATTAAAGAAAATTTAGTATTACACTTCAGTAATACTATAAATCGGTTTAATTGTTTCCCATTGTCGGCAAGACGGACAATACCAAGTTAAGCGATAGCTTTTATAGCCACAATGAATACATTGATAATGAAAACTCTTTTTAATACGATCACCAACCATATTATGTAAGAGTATTAAACTTTCTTTTCCTCGTCCATTTTCTGCTTCAGCCATTTGATAATAAATAAAACGGTGAAACGTAATCATATTAGGAAATTGGCGAATTTGCTGATATAACCGAGTTTGTGCCGCTTCTATACCATCTTTTTTTTCTATTAACTCAGCTAAAGCCAGATCAACGCTACTATTATGTTTAATTTGATTTGCTTTTATCAGAAATAGCTCAAATTGCTCCATTTGATTAAGATGTTTATAGCACTCGCCGATGTGAGAGATAACTTCACTAATATAATCCGGATCTTGTGTCAAAACCGCTTCAAAAAATGGTAAAGCTTGCAAAAATTGCTGATGGTGGAAATAAAACTCACCCAATAATATTGAAGCTCTTGCACAATCGGGAGAATATTCCAAAGCTTTATAAACTGTATTTATAAATGCATTATCATCATTTTTTATAGTTTGAGCATATTCACAATAAAAATGGGAAAGGGCTTTAGTCTCTGAATCAGGCGAGATTTTTAGCAATTTTTCTGCAACATTAATAACCTTTTTCCATTCTCTCATTTTTTGGTAAATGGTAATTAATTGAGCTAAAGAATGTTTAGCAAATTCAGGCTCATCAAGTAGTGTAATGTAGTAATTTTCTGCCCGATCATAAAAACCTGCTGCCATAAAATCTCGTGCTAAATGTTGTTTAGCAAGTAGGTTTTGTTCAAATGAATAATTTTGTAGGTCATTGACTAGCGCTTGATGAATACGTAATGCACGATCAACTTCACCTCGGGATAGAAAAAGATCACCTAATGTGAGTTCTGCTTCAAATTGTGATTCAGCTGCAATTTGATTTTTTGATTCTTGAGTTTGTAACATAGATAAAAAGAGATCAACAGCCTTTTCTTGTTGATTGGAAAGCAATAAATTTAATCCTGTTACATAATCTCGTGAAAAGATATTGTTGGTTCGCTCTTGATCTTTTTTTGCACTTCTCTGCCCCATATACCAACCATATAATGCCGCAATAGGTAGAAGCAGGAACAGCAGTTCAAGCATTATTCAGCCTTTGGTAAGGTTAATTCATTAATTTTTTGCATTTGACGTTTAACACGACGATTAAGTGCAATATTCTGTAATTTAAGCTTAAGATAAAAGAAACCTGTGATGAGCCAACCTAAAATTAGACCAAATCCAAATAAAATAGCAACTAAAGTAGATAATCTAAATTCACTTTTTGCAATAACATAATTAAATGTAATCAATTGATCGTTATTTGCACCAATAGTTATAGCCACAATAACAATAGCAAGTGCGATAATAAGTCCGAAAATATATTTCATAATGATTTCTCCATACTTTAAAGGGGTAAGTAGTTAGTGGTTCACACTCTCTTTTAATTTTTTACCTGCTTTAAAATGAGGTACATATTTTGATACAAGTTGAACATTTTCACCCGTTTTAGGATTACGACCTATACGAGATTGTCTAAAATGTAAAGAAAAACTACCAAATCCTCTAACTTCTATACGCTCCCCCTTTTCTAAGGTTCGCATAATTTGTTCAAGAATTTCTTTAACGCCATCTTCGACTAATTTGATAGGCAATGATTGATTTCTTGAGACTAATTGTTCAATAAGCTCTGATTTCGTCATCATTTCTCCTTAGATATAACAAGCGGATATGAAATCCATATCCGCTTAATTTAAAAGACTAAATTATTATTCGCCTTTTGCAGCTTTAAATGCTTCAGCCATCGCATTTGGAATTGCTTCTTCTTTCTTGTTTACTTGTGCAATCGCAGCTGTTTCCTCTGCTTCATCTTTCGCACGAACAGAAAGATTAACAATACGTGCTTTACGATCAACACCAGTATATTTCGCTTCAAGCTCATCACCTACATTGATAACGGTTGTGATATCTTCAACGCGATCACGAGTTGCTTCAGCTGCACGTACATAGCCTTCTACGCCATCTGCTAATTCAACTTTTACACCTTTTCCATCAATTTCAACAACTTTGCCTGTTAAGATTGCACCTTTTTTCGTGCTATCAACAAAGTTTGTAAAAGGATCAGAATCTAATTGTTTGATACCTAAAGAAATACGTTCTTTCACTGCATCTACTTGTAAAACAACAGCTTCTACTTCATCGCCTTTTTTATAGTTACGAACAGCTTCTTCACCAGACATATTCCAAGAGATGTCAGATAAGTGAACTAAACCATCAATACCACCTTCTAAACCGATAAAGATACCAAAGTCAGTGATTGATTTGATCTTACCTTTCACTTTATCATTTTTACTATGAGTTTCTGCGAAGTGATCCCATGGATTAGGTTTACATTGTTTTAAACCTAATGAAATACGACGACGTTCTTCATCAACTTCAAGTACCATAACTTCAACAACATCACCAACATTAACAACTTTAGAAGGATGAACATTTTTGTTAGTCCAATCCATTTCTGAAACGTGTACTAAACCTTCAACACCATCTAAAATTTCAACGAAACAGCCGTAATCTGTTAAGTTAGTTACTTTACCAGTTAATTTGCTATTTACTGGGTGATTTTGTGCAATCGCAACCCAAGGATCTTGACCTAATTGTTTTAATCCTAAAGATACACGAGTACGTTCTTTATCAAATTTTAATACTTTAACAGTAACTTCATCACCAACATTCACCACTTCACTTGGGTGTTTAACACGTTTCCATGCCATATCAGTGATATGTAATAAACCATCAACGCCACCTAAATCAACGAAAGCACCGTAGTCAGTTAAGTTTTTAACTGTACCTTTTACTTCGGAGCCTTCAACTAAGTTAGCTAATACTTCTTCACGATCTTGACTACTTACTGATTCAATAACAGCACGACGAGAAACAACAACGTTATTACGTTTTTGATCGAGTTTAATTACTTTAAATTCTAATTCTTGACCTTCAAGATTCAATGAATCACGTACTGGACGTGTATCAACTAATGAACCTGGTAAGAATGCACGAACACCGTTTAACTCAACAGTGAAGCCACCTTTTACTTTACCGTTTACTAAACCAACAACGGTTGCTTGTTCTTCAAACGCTTTTTCTAATGCAGCCCAAGACTCATTACGTTTAGCTTTTTCACGAGAAAGTTTAGTCTCACCGAAACCATCTTCTACTGCATCAAGTGCAACATCAACAATATCGCCAACTTGAACTTCAAGTTCGCCTTGTGCGTTGAAAAACTCTTCAGCAGGGATTGCAGATTCTGATTTTAAACCAGCATCTACGAATACAAGGCCTTTTTGGATTTTAACCACAGTACCTTTAATAATAGAACCTAAACGGGTTTCTTGACCTTTTAGTGATTCTTCAAATAGTTGAGCAAAAGATTCAGTCATAATTTAATCTTCTTTTATAAAAATAAAACGTCCACTTATTTCCATTTAAGTGGGGTTGATGATAAAAGTCTAATAAATCCGTTATTAGACAAATAAATTACATTTTGGCGTTGATATGTTCCAAAGCTTGTATAATTACTTCTTCAATAGAAAGTTTCGTTGAATCTAAAATTAAAGCATCTTCTGCTGGAACGAGCGGTGCAATCGTACGATTTCTATCACGATAATCACGCTCTTTTATCTCGGCTAAGATCTCGTCAAAGTTAGCATTAAATCCTTTTTCTTGCAACTGTTTTACACGTCTTTTTGTACGCTCTTCTGCAGTTGCATCTAAAAACAACTTTACTTGAGCATTTGGAAAAACAATCGTTCCCATGTCTCTGCCATCAGCAATTAATCCATTCTTAGTGCTAAAGTCTCGTTGTCGTTGTAATAATGCTTCACGAACTAAAGGGAAAGTAGCTATTTTAGAGGCATTTTGCCCAGCTTCAGCTGTCCGAATTTGGTTGCCCACATTTTCACCATCTAAAATAACATTAACTTCATTATTTTCGGAAATAAAAGCGACATCTAAATGACGTCCTAATTCAGAAAGCTCTAGCTCATTATCAAAAGCAATTCCTTTTTTTATGGCAGCTAAAGCTAAAATACGATAAATTGCACCAGAATCTAAAAAATCAAATTTTAACTGTTTTGCTAAAGCATGACATAGCGTTCCTTTACCTGCACCACTTGGGCCATCTACGGTTATTACAATTCCTTTCATTATTCTTACCTAATTCATAGACTCTTAAGATTTAATTTGCATAAAAATATGAATATTTTCTGCCATTTTATCTAACATATCATACCGCTTGCGATACATTGATCGTTTTTTACTGGCAATACTTTCTAACGATTTTCGTTCAATTTCAAGGGGAATTCGCCAATAGCCATTAATTAATTTTGCATTATTTTCTTGCCAAAATGTATCATAATTAAAGAGCATATAGCTCGAATCATTCCAACGATATTTTGCATGAGCTTTATGAGGAATACCAATTAATGCTGTTCCCCACTCTTGACTTAGTAATTTAAAGCCAATAACAAGTAAGTACATTGGGCGAATACCGTGTAACGCTTTTGTTAATAATTTAATTTGTTCTTGTGCATCATCACTATTTGGGCCTTGAATAGACGCAATCAATAAATTATTATCTTTTAAAAATGTAAAAGACGCATCATAAAAACTTCTTCCTTCCTGATTTTGGATATTAATCGAGAAAAAGCCTTCAAAAGGATCAATCTTATTAATATTTAAATTAAGTGAATATTCATCGGTTAATTGTGCTAAAACAATACTTTGTTGTTCAATTAATTTTTGCCAATGAGTATTTGGCATTTTATGGCTCGATAGCTCAAAATGCTGAATAATTGCCTCAACACGTTGTTGTCGATTAAAACGATTATCACAATATTTTGCAAGTAACGCATTAAAACGATAAGGTGTTTGTTTAAAGATATCATTCCATTGTGTATTTTGATTAAGATAATTAATTAATTGATTGATTTGTGATCGAGATACCAATGAACGGAAATGATACCGAACATAATCTCGAATATGTTTATCTATTTTACGCCGTGCTGTTACTGGATGCATTTCACGGTAAGTTGCAAATTTTATTGAGTTCATTTAATTAATCTGGAAATTCCGAAATAGTAACTTTAAATTCTAGTTGTTTGTTTTGACGAGCAACAAGTACCTTTACTGTTTTATTCGGCGGTAAATCAGCAATGGCATTCATCATTTGCTCAGGGCTTTCAGCTTCAATATTACCTACTTTTAAGATCAAATCACCTGCTAAAATACCAGCTTTATCTGCTGGACCATTTTCTGCAACACCAGTGATTAGCACGCCTTTTTCACCCAATCCTAACTGTTTTGCTGTATAAAAAAGTGAGCTATTTACACCAAAATACCCTCGAATTACTCGTCCATCTTTGATAATTTTTTGCATTACATTATTGGCTAAACCAATCGGAATTGCAAAATTAAGTCCTTCAGCTAATTCATCACTATTTTTACCTAAACTTAATGTATTTATACCAATTAATTCACCCACAGAGTTAACCAATGCGCCTCCAGAGTTACCTTTATTAATCGAGGCATCAGTTTGGAGAAAATTTTGACGACCAGCTTCAGACAAAGCATTACGTCCAGTGGCACTAATAATACCTTGAGTAATACTCTGCCCTAAATTCAGCGGGTTTCCAATTGCAAGAACAACATCACCAATTTGAACAGGCCTATTATTTTGCGGGATTGTTGGAAGGTTTTCTGCTTCAATTTTTAATACAGCTAAATCCGTCAAGTTATCCGAACCAACTAGAATTGCATTAAAAATTGCCCCTGATTGTAAAGCAACAATAATTTGGTCAGCATTTTGAATAACGTGTTTATTCGTTAATATATATCCTGACTTAGTCATAATAACGCCTGAACCAAGGTTATTTACAGTTAATTCTTGTGATGTTTGGCGACCAGTAACGTCAAAGGCTTGATTGTAAACATTCACAACAGCAGGTGAAGCAATTTTCACTGCATTATGGTAGCTGATAATATTTTCTTGGAAAAAAGAATGCGCTTGCTTGTTTACAAGGGGTACAATATACAAAATTAATCCTGCACAAAAAAGCCCAAAAACGACTGCTTGTACAATATTTCTTATTTTCATTTTGTTATATTCAACCTATGTAAATTTATTGTTTCAATAAAATTAGGTGTAACTAGTACACCCTATTTTATTAAAGATTTTTTGCTAATTTTTTCAAATATGTTTTAAACTTTTCACCAAATTTATTATGATTTAAACTATACTCTACGAATGCTTCCATATAGCCTAATTTATCACCACAATCAAAAGTTTTACCTGTCATATGAAAAGCCTCAACATCTTCTTGTAAAATTAACATATCAATAGCATCAGTTAATTGAATCTCATCACCTACACCAACAGGCGTTTTAGCTAAAAGTTCCCAAATAGCAGATGAAAATACATAACGACCTACAACAGCGAAATTTGATGGAGCATCTTCAATAGATGGTTTTTCAATAATATTCACAATTTTAGCCGTTCCTGCTGGTTGTAAATCAACACCTTGACAGTCTACGACACCGTAACTACTCACATCTTCTTTAGCAACGGGGGCAACCATAATTTGACTATTACCTGTTTCTTTAAAACGGCTAATCATTGCTGATAAATTTTCTGTTTTTTGATCGGCGGTAAAATCAGCTAATAATACATCAGGTAAAACCACAGCAAAAGATTCATTACCAACTAATGCTTTACCACATAATACTGCATGGCCTAAGCCTTTTGCTTGGCCTTGACGAACATGCATAATAGTAACATCTTTAGGTACAATAGAACGAACTTCATCAAGTAACTGTCTTTTTACACGTTTTTCAAGCATTGTTTCTAGTTCGAACGATGTGTCAAAATGATTTTCTATGGCATTTTTAGATGAATGGGTAACAAGTACAATTTCTTTAATTCCTGCAGCTACACATTCATTAACAATATATTGAATTAATGGCTTATCTGCAATCGTTAACATTTCTTTTGGAATGGCTTTAGTTGCAGGTAGCATTCGAGTTCCAAGCCCAGCAACAGGAATAATTACTTTCATATAAAATCCTTAATAAAATAATAAAATTAGACCGCTATTATACAAGCGGTCTAATATTTGCTAAATTTTGCAATTATTGGCGAAGTAATGCAAGTATTTCATCTGTTTTTTGTTGCATTAATATCTTATCACCTTTTGTTTCCAGGTTTAAACGAACAACAGGCTCAGTATTTGAACTACGTAAATTGAAACGCCAATTTTCAAATTCAATACTAATTCCATCTAATGTTTCAACGGATTTGGCATCTGTTTTATAAGTATTAAGCACACGTTCAATAGCTACCTTCGCATTAGGTAATTTACTATTAATTTCACCTGGCGATGGGAATTTATCCAAACGCTCACCCACTAATTCACTCAACGTCTTACCAGTAGTACATAACAATTCTAATGTCAATAACCATGGAATCATACCACTATCACAGTAGAAAAAATCACGGAAATAGTGATGCGCACTCATTTCCCCACCATAAATAGCATCAACAGCACGCATTTTTTCTTTGATAAATGAATGCCCCGATTTAGACATGATAGCTTCACCGCCTGATTCTTTCACCAATTCTTCAGTATTCCAAATAAGGCGTGGATCATAAATAATTTTTGCTCCTGGATTTTTTTGCAAAAATGCTTGGGAAAGTAAACCAACAATATAATAGCCTTCAATAAAATTCGCTTTTTCATCAAATAAAAAACAGCGGTCAAAATCGCCATCAAAGGCAATTCCCATATCTGCATGATGAGCTAATACTGCATCAATCGAATCTTGACGATTTTCGTGTAAAATAGGATTAGGAATACCATTTGGAAAGTTACCATCTGGATTGTTATGTATTTTAACAAATGTAATAGGCACATTATGTGCTTTAAATTGAGCTTCAATCGCATCAATCACTTTTCCTGCAGCACCATTCCCTGAATTAATTACTAATGTTTTAGGAGTCAGGTTGGATAAATTAATATAAGACAGTAAATGATTAATGTAATCATCCAAGACACTTTTTTGAGTATAAATACCTCGTTGAGCAACTGTTGGAAAATTATTTTCTTCAGCTAAACGTTGAATATCTGCAAGCCCACTTTCTGCACTAATTGGGCGAGAGCCTGCACGAACTAATTTCATACCATTATAATCCATTGGATTATGGCTTGCGGTAACTTCAATTCCTCCATCTGCATTCAAAAATGAAGTGGCAAAATAAACTTCTTCTGTTCCTGTTTGACCGAGATCGATAACATTGACGCCCGCATCTAACAATCCATTTGTTACTGCGCTTTTTAATTCATTACTAGTTAAACGAACATCGCCACCAACAACAATGTTTTTAGGCTTTAAAAATTGACCAAACGCACGACCAATACGGTATGCAATATCGGCATTTAATTCTGTACCTAATTGCCCACGAATATCATAGGCTTTAAAACAATGTAATTTTCCCATAATCATTTCCTTATTTTTAATAGGATCCTTGAGTTTCTAGTTATCTGAGTTTTCTGATGCTTTAATTCGTTGGTAAATTTCTTCACGATGTACTGAAATTTCTTTAGGGGCTTTTACACCGAGTTTTACTTGGCTTCCACGAACACTCAATACCGTAATTTCTACATCATCACCGATAAGTAGACTTTCACCAATTTTACGCGTCAAAATCAGCATAACTTTTCTCCTATTTTTATTTGCAAGGTAAATAAAATTATCTACCTTGCATTTTTATCATTAAAGTTTTTCTTGAATCCAATTCATTGCGAGATTTAATGCTTCTGGAATACATTCTGGCTGTGAACCCCCAGCCATTGCCATATCTGCACGGCCGCCACCTTTACCACCAACCGCATTTGCCATTACTCCAACTAATTCATTTGCCTTTAATTGTTTGGTTAAATCATCTGTGACACTTACAATTAAATTCACCTTATCATTAGATTGTGTTGCAAATGCAATAACAGCAGAACCCAATTGATTTTTCAGATCATCAGCCATTGTTCTTAATGCTTTAGCTTCTACATTATCTAAATGTTGAACAAGTACATTAACACCCTTAATTTTTTGCACTTGTTTGACTAATTCATTACTCATCTCACTGGCTAATTTTTCTTTAAGTTGTCCCAGCTCTTTCTCCGTTTTTTTATTTTTCTCTTGTAATTGTTGAATTTTTTCTACTAGGCTAGTGCTATCCGCTTTCAATAATTCAGCACTTTGATTTAAAACTTGCTGCTGTTGATGTAACAGTGCAATTGCATTTTCACCCGTAACCGCTTCAATACGACGCACTCCTGCAGCTACTGCACTTTCAGCAATACATTTAAATAACCCAATCTCGCCTGTTTGTTTAACATGAGTACCGCCACAAAGCTCAATCGAAAAATTATCCATGCCTACAACACGGACTTGATCACCATATTTTTCACCAAATAACGCCATTGCGCCTTGCTGTTTTGCAGATTCAATATCCATAATATTGGTTGTAACTATAATATTTTCACGGATTTTTCGATTAATAATCCGCTCAATATCTTCTAATTGATTTTTAGTAATAGCTTCAGGTTGTGAAAAATCAAAACGTAATAAATTCTCAGAGACTAATGAGCCTTTCTGTGCAACATGATCACCTAGCACTTCACGCAAAGCAGAATGTAATAAATGCGTTGCACTATGATTTAATGTTATAGCGTTACGTCGTTGCGTATCTATTTGTGCAGAAATATGATCACCAACAGATAAATTACCAGAAACTAATTGCCCAATATGTCCAAAAACTTGTCCATATTTTTGAGTATCATTCACGATAAAATTACAAAAATCCGTTGTAATCTGACCGCTATCACCAACCTGTCCACCAGATTCACCATAAAATGGAGTTCTATCTAAAACAACTACGGCATTTTCGCCTGATTGAATAGACTGAACAGACTGCCCATTACTAAATAATGCAATAACAGTTGCATCAAATTCTGTGTGCTCATAGCCTTTAAATTCTGTTGAGCCTTCTACTTTAATTACACTATTATAATCAGCACCAAAATTACTATTTGCTTGAGCTCTTGCTCGCTGAGCCTGCATTTCACGTTCAAAGCCAACTTCATCAATATTAATATTGCGTTCACGGCAAACATCAGCAGTTAAATCTAATGGAAAGCCGTAAGTATCATAAAGTTTAAAAGCAATTTCACCTGAAAGTTGATTATTTTGAACATTAACTAATTCACTTTCTAACAAGGCTAAACCACGTTCCAATGTACGAGCGAATTGATCTTCTTCAGCTTTTAATGTCTTTTCAATATGAGCTTGTTTTTCAGTAATAATTTTTCCTGCTTCTGCCATTACTTGAGCGAGCGTTGGAACAAGTTTATAGAAGAATGCAGATTTTGCCCCCAAAATATTCCCGTGCCGTACAGCTCGGCGAATAATTCGGCGTAACACATAACCTCGCCCTTCATTAGATGGTACAACGCCATCGGCAATTAAATAGGCACAAGAACGAATATGATCAGCAATCACTCGCAAAGATTTATTATCTAAATCTTTTACTGATAATAATTCAGCGATCGCTTTAATTAGTGTTTGGAAAATATCAATTTCATAATTTGAATTAACGTGTTGCAATACGGCACTAATACGCTCTAATCCCATACCTGTATCAACCGATGGTTTAGGCAATTTTTCCATCGTACCATCTGCTTGACGATTAAATTGCATAAATACCACGTTCCAAATTTCGATATAGCGATCCCCATCTTCTTCCGCAGAACCAGGGGGGCCACCCCAAATATGATCACCATGATCATAGAAAATTTCAGTACAAGGTCCACAAGGCCCAGTATCACCCATTTGCCAAAAATTATCAGAAGCATACGGTGCGCCTTTATTATCGCCAATACGAATAATACGATCTGCAGGAACGCCTACCTCATTATGCCAAATATCGTAAGCTTCATTATCTGTTTCATAAACGGTTACCCACAATTTTTCTTTCGGTAACCCGAGCCATTGTGGTGAAGTTAAATATTCCCAAGCAAATGAAATCGCTTCTTTTTTGAAATAATCACCAAAACTAAAATTCCCAAGCATTTCAAAAAAAGTGTGATGGCGTGCTGTATAACCTACGTTTTCTAAATCATTATGTTTACCGCCAGCACGAACACAACGTTGAGAACTGGTTGCTCTGCTATAACTACGTTTATCTATTCCCAAAAAAACATCTTTAAATTGGTTCATACCCGCATTAGTAAATAACAAAGTAGGGTCATTTTCAGGTATAAGTGAGCTACTTGGTACAATAGTATGGTTTTTAGTTTGGAAGAAATCCAAAAATGATTGTCTAATTTCAGAAGTTGTTTTCATTTGAATACTCTAAATATAAAAAAATGTGTAAAAACAGTAATTTATTTTTACAAATGGAATGGGAGTTATTCTACACATTTTTTTATCTATTTTGCTATTTTAAATAAACAATTTATAGAAATAGATAAAAAATTATCAACTGACCGCTTGTTATTATGGCAAGCGGTCAGATAAGCATTAATTATTGCTTAATGGCACAATTAACATATCAACTGAAATATTATTCATAACTTGGCGGGTAGATGAAATAAATTTGCTCCAAAAATCTTGATGATGCCCAGTAACCAATAAATCAATCTGATAATTTTCAATCGCATCCTCTAGTACTTGACTAAAATCACCGCTACCATTTAAATGCTCTGAGACAGGATAATCAACTTTTTTAGCCAATTCTTCTAGAGCTTTTTGTGTTTCGCCTGCAACTGAATCTTGAATTTCAGACATATTAATATCAATCAATCCCGTATACAGATCTGAAAAATTCACATCAACATGAATTAATGATAATTTTGCCCCATATTTTTCTGCAATTTTTGCACCTTTACGAAGTAAAGTAACACCTTCTTCAGAAAGATCTACTGCAACTAAAATATGTTTATACATAATAAGCTCCTTGAGTACAATATGATTAAATTTATATCAAGATACTACCATAACCTAAAAAACATTTGAAGTAATTATCAATTGCGGAATATATAGTATAAAAATCTATACGTTACCCAATTATCCGCTGACTAATCTGTTCAAATTGAGCAAAAAATGTTGGGAATGTTTTAGTCGTACATTTTGGATCTAAAATCGTAACCGCCGTTTCAGACAACGCTATTAACGCAAAACACATTGCCATGCGGTGATCATTGTAGGTTTCAATTTCTGCAAAGTTGAATTTATCTAATGCAAGCGGTTGGATTCGAATAAAATCTTGCCCTTCTTCCACCTCTGCTCCAATTTTGCGTAATTCCGTTGCCATTGCGTGTAATCGATCTGTTTCTTTCACTCGCCAATTATAGATATTACGGATTACCGTTTCTCCTTTTGCAAATAAAGCCGTTGTCGCAATAGTCATTGCAGCATCAGGAATATGATTCATATCCATATCAATACCTTGTAACTCAGCTTGTTCTGCTTGGATAAAATCCTCACCCCAAGTAATTTTGGCCCCCATTTTTTCCAGTACATTGGCAAATAAACAATCCCCTTGAATTGAATTTTTTCCAATCCCCGTAACTTTTACCTTCCCCTTAATTGCTCCAGCAGCCAAAAAATAAGAGGCGGAAGAAGCATCACCCTCAACTAAATAATGATTTGGCGAACGATAATATTGATCTCCTTTAACAATAAAACGTTGATATTGTCTATTTTCAACAGTAACACCAAAATCACTCATCATTGCTAAGGTAATATCAATATAAGGCTTAGAAACTAGATCACCAATAATCTCAATCTCCATATCACCTTCTGCAAGCGGTGCAGCCATCAACAACGCTGTTAAAAATTGCGAAGAAATGGACCCATCAATTTTAACGTTCCCTCCCATTAATCCCGTATTACGAATCGCAATAGGCGGATAGCCGTCATTTTCTAAATAACGAATATTTGCACCAATCTGACGTAAAGCATCAACAAGATGCAAAATCGGGCGTTCTTTCATTCGTGGTTCGCCTGTTAAAATCACCTCAGCTTCGCTTTTTCCTTTTAAACAAAGAGCCGCTGTTAAAGGTCGCATTGCTGTACCTGCATTCCCAACAAATAACGCTAATCCATTTTGAATATTAAAAGCACCACCAACTCCTTCTATTTCACAAACAGTTTTATCTTCTGAAAGTTGATAATTTACTCCAAGCTCTTTCAATGCATTCAACATATAACGAATATCATCGCTATCTAATAAATTTTTTACTTTAGTTGTACCCGCTGCTAACGCCGCTAATAATAAAGCTCGATTAGATAAGCTCTTTGAACCCGGTAAATGAACTTCACCGTCAACTTGAGTAATCGGATTTAAAATAAGTTTTTCCATATAAATATCATTCCAAATAAGCAAAGTATTGCTGAAATCTAACCGCTTGCATTAACCTAAAATAGTCGATAACGCATCAAAAAAACGGCTATTTTCCTCAGGTAATCCAATACTAACCCGTAAATGTGTTGGTAAACCATATACCGCTATTGGGCGAACAATCACACCCTGTGCTAATAATTTTTCATAAATAGGCAAAGTTGGTTGTTTGAGATCAACGGTAATAAAATTCGCTTTTGATGGAATATATGTCAATCCTTTTTCTACAAAAAACTGCTCATAACGAGCCATCTGCAAACGATTATTTTCCGCTACTTTTTTGATAAATTCATCATCTTGAAAAACAGCAATTGCCGCTGCCAATGCCAAACTGTTACAATTAAATGGCTGACGAACTCGGTTAAACAAATCCGTAATTTCACAATTTGAAATCATATAACCAATGCGTAAACCTGCTAAGCCATAGGCTTTTGACAAAGTACGACAAATTACCAAATTTGAATGTTGTTGCAAAAGTTGAAAAGAATCTACCCGCTCATCAGGTTGAGTAAATTCGGTATAGGCTTCATCTAACACAACCACCACATTTTTCGGCACTTTCGCTAAAAATTGAGCTAATTGTTGATGTGTTAAAAATGTCCCCGTAGGGTTATTTGGATTAGCAATATAAATGAGTTTTGTTTTTTTAGTAATTGCCTGCAAAAATGCGTCTAAGTCATGGCCATAGTCTTTTGCTGGTACAACAATCGACTTAGCATTTATTGCTTGAGCAACAAGAGGATATACAATAAATGCATATTGTGAAAAAATAACTTCTTCATTTTCTCCAACAAAAGTACGAGCAACAAGCTCTAACAAATCATTAGAACCATTCCCCAACGTAATTTGCTCAACAGCTACGCCCCATTTTTTTGCAATAACCTCTTTAAAATAGAATCCATTTGAATCAGGATAACGTGTTAATTCCGTTAATTGAGCTGTTATTGCTTGCTTTACAGTTTCAGGAAGTTCAAACGGATTTTCATTTGAAGCTAATTTAACGATATTCGTTACACCTAACTCACGTTCTAATTCTTCAATAGGTTTACCCGCTTGGTAAGGATAGAGAGCTTGGACGCCTTGATTGGCAAATGTAATGTATTGCATAATTGATCCTTTATTTTATCATTATTATGCAAAACACAATGCCATATTTGGTAAGTTTAGTAAATATAGACTCTAAATTAATCTATATAAATGTAATAGCCATTTGAAAATGGCTGAAGCAGATTTACTCTCCCATAATTTTAATATGTATATTACTTAAAGTATTTATTTTACAAAATAACCTCTAATATTAGATTGGATTCTTAACTAAACTCTTTATCAATGATGCGACTACTCGCTGAACTTGACGTAATTAAAACATATAGAGAACAGCTTAAATATATTTAATTTGTTCTCAAGATCCAGCAAAACCAAATAGCTATTACAAAACTCTTACCGTTCACTGAATTCGTTCAATTATTCGTACTTATAGCAGATATGAGTATTGAAAAAATACAGCTGAAAAAGTGCTTACTCATAAAATTGATGATGATCTTGGGGCAATCTATAATCGACACGATTATCTTAAACAATGTATTCCAGTAATTAGCCAATGGGAAAATTATTTAGAAGAATATGGACTGATTAAATATAAAACAATCACTTACTAATATGATTACTATTTTTATGAATTGAGTTGTTTTATTGTTTTGAACTGCTATGAATAGTGAATTATGGAGGCGTGTCCCGGAGTCGAACCGAGCTACATGGATTTGCAATCCAGTGCATAACCGCTTTGCTAACACGCCTAAAATTTAATGGAGCGGGAAACGAGGCTCGAACTCGCGACCCCGACCTTGGCAAGGTCGTGCTCTACCAACTGAGCTATTCCCGCATAAATAGGTTTTACTTAAAAACGTGGCACATTTTACGAAATTTATCTTTTCTGTCAAATTCTTTTTTTAAAATATTATTTAAATGGCTAAAAAAAGATCTTCATACCGTTTTTTCGTAAATTTAATTGCAATTTAAGAAAGATAAAGCTAATTTAACGCAAATAAATCTTATTTAGGATTATAATTTGAAAATTAACTTAAGGAGCTTTCTATGCAACTAAAATCACTTGCTATAACCGTCTCTAGCTTATTTCTAGCGACCTCTGTTTATGCTATTGATTTCTCAAAAGAAACACAAGCCTACAAAGCATTTGTTACAGCTCAGATTGATCAACTTGTAACAGATACCGAAAAATTTGTTGGTTATTTAAAAGCTGGGGATGTTCAGCAAGCAAAAAATATCTACCCAATTGCTCGAATGTACTATGAACGTTCTGAGCCAATTGCAGAAAGTTTTGGTGATTTGGACCCTCGTATTGATGCCCGTTTAGCTGATTTAACGGAAGAAGGAAAAACAGAAAAAGATTGGTCTGGCTTCCACAAAATTGAAAAAATACTTTGGGAACAAAATACAACCAAAGGTACTGAAGCTGTTGCAGATCAATTACTTAAAGACGTTAAAGAATTGCGTGCTAAAATTCCAACTGCAGAAGTTACTCCTGAACTGATGATTACAGGCTCAGTTGATTTGCTCAATGAAATCTCAACAACAAAAGTAACTGGTGAAGAGGACATTTTCTCTAAAACAGACTTATACGATTTTAAAGCAAATGTGGAAGGGGCAGAAAAAATCTATGAATTATTTAAACCTCAGCTTGAGAAAAAAGCACCTAAATTAGTCAAAGAAATTGCGGAACGTTTTGCTGAAGTGAATATGTTACTTGATAAGCACAATAGAGCAAAAGGCGGATATGATTATGTTGGCTACGACAAACTCTCGAAAGAAGAAATTAAAGCATTAGCTGAAGCAGTAAATAAATTAGGTGAACCCCTTGCACAAATAGGCGTATTACTTGATAAATAAGGATTTTCTGATGAGTAATCAACAACAAAATACACGTCGGGATTTTTTAAAACACGCAACATTGATTAGTGCTGGCTTAATCGCTAGCACTAGCAGTTATGCACTAACTCCACGTGAAACAACATCTAATTTACAATCTCACTCTTTTTATGGCTTACACCAACAAGGTGTTGCTACTCCATTACAAAAACATATTTATTTTATCGTTCTTGATTTACATACTAAAGAGATCGAAAAAATCAAAGAAATGTTTAAAATATGGACACAATATAGTGCAAATTTAACCTCAGGTAAAAATGTAAAACCTTATGGCAATAATCCTTATGTGCCGACAAATGATACAGGTGAAGCAGATAGTCTAAATCCACATAATCTCACCCTAACCTTTGGTATTAGCCCAACTTTTTTTGATAAATTAGGTATCCAAAAACTTAAACCTAGTCTGTTAAAAAATCTTCCTCACTTCCCTCGTGATCAATTACGTCCTCAATATGAACAAGGCGATATCTGTATTCAAGCTTGTGCGGATGATCCCCAAGTTGCATTTCACGCTATACGCAATTTAGTTCGAGTTGCTCGTTCACTTGTTACAATGCGTTGGAGCCAATCGGGCTTTAACTCTTTTGAAAATTCAGATACCCCTCGAAATTTATTTGGTTATCGAGATGGGACAGTAAACCCTAAAGCTGAAGAATTAAATAACGAAGTATGGTATCAAGGAAATGATTGGCTAAAAAATGGCACTTTTTTAGTCACAAGACGCATTCAAATGCACCTTGAAACTTGGGATAGAACTAACTTAGCAGGGCAAGAAGAAACATTTGGTCGCTACCGTGATTCAGGTGCAGCATTAGGAATGAAACACGAATTTGATCCTGTTGATTTAACCAAAACAGATGAAAACGGGAAACCACTGATTTCAGATGTGGCTCATATCAATCTGGCTAAACAAGCAAAAAGCCATATTCTTCGCCGTTCGTTCTCTTATGCAAGTGGCATTGATCCAACAACAGGGCAATTTGATGCAGGGCTATTATTTATTTCATTCCAAAAAGATCCCGATCAATTTATCAAAATTCAAAATAAATTAGGAAATATCGATAAAATGAATGAATACATCACTCATATTGGCAGTGGTTTATTTGCTTGTTTTGCAGGAGTAAAAGATGAAAATGATTACTTGGGTAAAGCCTTGTTTGATCAAATTTAACTACTTTCTTGCACTTTTTACGCTCAGCATAACGCTGAGCGTTTGTGCTTATGCGAAAGTTGAAACCAGTTCTCTTTTTGTACATCTCTCTGATGCAATGGAAGAAGTTAAAAAAGGTGAAATTACAAAATCTGAGCCTTATCTCACCGCTTTACAGCAAGAATTTGAAGCAATCCCTAGCCATAATTCTGATGCAGGAAAAGCAGTTAAATCGGCATTAGATGTAGCAACTACTAATACCTCTCTCCCTCATTTAGAACAGCTTGCCAAAGCACTCTATCTTTTTGAGAAAGAGCAAAATCCTGTTGATTATGCTCAACAACGACAAAAATTTGCTAAACGTGTCTTACCTATTTATCAGCAACTTGAGAATGCTATTTATTCTGCTGATCTAACGCAGATAGAAACGGTATTTAAACAATTTAATACGATTTGGTCTGCCAATGAAAAAGTAGTGCGGGAAACTAGCCTTGGTCATTATGGGCAAATTGAAACAGCAATGACATTATTACGCATCGCAATGCTGTCTGAACCTGCAAACTTTACGGAAATGCAAAAACAAGTGAGCGTTTTAGGAAATGCTTTAGCTGATTTCAAAGCGGGCAATGTGCTACAACCACAAGTCGCAAATAATGGAGCAGATGCTCCACAAACCTTACCCTCAGGGATTAAATTGCTTGAAAAAAGCTATGCCAAATTTGAAAATAATCAAATAGAGCAAGCAAAAGCTGATATTACCCTTTTTATTCAACAATGGCCTGTATTTGAAGGTGATGTTCGCACTCGTGATGGCGCTCTCTATACCCGAGTAGAAAGTGATCTTCCTGTTATTATGGTTAAAGGTAATGAACCTGCTAATATGCAAAAATTCCAAAAAATGATTGATGATCTCAATCACTTGGATATTACGGGTAGTTACGGCATTATAGATGCTATGCTAGTGCTATTAAGAGAAGGTGTTGAAGCCCTGCTCATTATAATGGCATTACTCACCACATTAAATGCGACCAACCAACCACGGGCAAAACGTTGGGTTTACGCAGGTGCAGGGCTTGGTTTAGGAGCGAGCATTATCGGAGCAGTAGCATTACAGCAGCTCTTTCCAGCTATTTCGGCAGGAACTCACCGTGAAGTTTTAGAAGGCGCGGTCGGTGTTATTGCTGTAGTCATTATGCTCTTTGTTGGAGCTTGGTTACATAGCAAATCATCAATGCAAGGCTGGAAAAAATTTATCGATAAAAAAGTCGCAAATGCTTTGGTAGCGGGCAGTTTAATCCCAATGCTTAGCCTAAGTTTTCTTTCTGTTTTTCGTGAAGGGGCAGAAACTATCCTGTTTTATGCAGGAATGTTACCACTAATTTCAACTCAAGATTTAATGATTGGACTAGGTTTAGCCATAGCTCTACTAGGCATTATTGCTTTAATAATGTCATTTTCGAGTAAACGGCTGCCAATGCACCGTCTATTTAAAGTGATGACCTTGCTTATCTATGGATTAGGCTTTAAAATTTTAGGGGTGAGTATTCATGCTTTACAGCTTACTCAAATAATTCCACGTCATTTGATTGATCTACCGAATATTGAAATCATTGGTTTCTACGCTTCACTTGAAGGAATCATTTCACAAATAATCTATTTAATATTAATCCCATTGATTGCAAAAATATTCAAGAATTAGACCGCTTGTATTGACAATACATTTGAGCTAATTGAGCAATCTACACATTTATAAAAAGTCAGAAAATAAACTTTCTGGCTTTTTATTTTTATACCTTTGTTGCAATTTACAAACTCACTTAACCTCTGTATAATCCGCTCGCAATTTTCCCATCTTAATTTTTCATAATAAAGGAATATTGTAATGCTACGAATTATCAAAGAAGCTCTTACATTTGACGATGTGCTTCTTGTCCCTGCACACTCTACCGTGCTACCTAATACCGCAAGTCTTAAAACTCAACTCACAAAAGAAATTACCCTTAATATCCCAATGCTTTCTGCTGCAATGGATACAGTGACAGAAACTAAGCTTGCTATTTCTCTTGCACAAGAAGGCGGTATTGGCTTTATTCATAAAAATATGACTATTGAGCGTCAGGCAGATCGTGTTCGTAAAGTGAAAAAATTTGAGAGTGGCATTGTGTCTGAACCAGTTACCGTTTCCCCCACTCTTACGCTTGCAGAATTAAGCGAAGTTGTAAAGAAAAGTGGGTTTGCAGGTTTCCCTGTTGTCGATAAAGAAGATAACTTAGTTGGCATTATCACAGGGCGAGATACACGTTTTATCTCTGATTTAAACAAAACAGTGGCTGATTTTATGACACCTAAAGAACGTTTAGTTACAGTCAAAGAAAATGCAAGCCGTGAAGAAATTTTCCACCTAATGCATGAACACCGCGTCGAAAAAGTGTTAGTCATTGATGATCACTTCAAGCTCAAAGGAATGATTACCTTAAAAGATTACCAAAAAGCTGAACAGAAACCGAACGCCTGTAAAGATGAATTTGGACGTTTACGTGTCGGTGCAGCAGTTGGTGCAGGACCAGGAAATGAAGAAAGAATTGAAGCATTAGTGAAAGCAGGGGTTGATGTATTGTTAATCGACTCTTCCCACGGACATTCTGAAGGCGTGTTACAACGTGTACGAGAAACCAGAGCAAAATACCCTACGCTACCGATTGTTGCAGGTAATGTTGCAACCGCTGAAGGTGCTATTGCCTTAGCCGATGCCGGCGCAAGTGCAGTAAAAGTCGGTATAGGTCCAGGTTCAATTTGTACCACTCGGATCGTAACAGGCGTCGGGGTTCCACAAATTACAGCAATTTCCGATGTATCGGAAGCACTAAAAGATCGTGGTATTCCTGTGATTGCTGACGGTGGTATTCGTTTCTCTGGTGATATTTCCAAAGCCATTGCGGCTGGAGCATCCTGTGTTATGGTTGGCTCAATGTTTGCAGGAACAGAAGAAGCGCCTGGTGAAATCGAACTCTATCAAGGGCGAGCCTATAAATCTTACCGAGGAATGGGGTCCCTTGGGGCAATGTCAAAAGGCTCAAGTGATCGTTATTTCCAATCAGACAATGCGGCAGATAAATTAGTTCCAGAAGGTATTGAAGGGCGAATTGCTTACAAAGGTTTCTTAAAAGAAATTATTCATCAGCAAATGGGCGGTTTACGTTCTTGTATGGGCCTAACGGGCTGTGCCACTATTGAAGAATTACGCACTAAAGCGCAATTTGTTCGTATTAGTGGTGCTGGCATTAAAGAAAGCCACGTTCATGATGTTACTATCACTAAAGAAGCTCCGAACTATCGGACTAACTAATTTTATTTTTCCCCCTTTATTAGGGGGATTTTATCGGACGCAAATGAAACCATTATTTTTAATTTCCACTACCCTTGTTCTAACAAGTTGTAGTACATCACTCAAATTTGTGGAAAAAGATCTCGCTCCAACAATGTATAAAGGCTACTGGGCAATGACCCCCGTTGAAGATATTCATCGGGTGATTAAATTTTATCCAACCGGTATGGTTAAAATTTACGATTACGAATGTATGCAAGATAGCTATCGTTTAAATACTACCGAAACAGTTTATTTACATAAAGAAAAGCCAAATACTTTTACCTTACTTGATGAAAAGAAAAAGCCCTTTGCTCACTTTATTATTAGTCAAGCCAATGCCCATCAATTTAAGGCTAAAGAGCAATTTATTGATCGCAAAATTGATCCACACATTTGGCATTTAAGCTATACTAACAGTATTGGTGCAAAGCCTATTTGTAGCCCTAATTTTTATTAACAAGCGGTAAGTTATTCAAAATTTTTACAATAAAATGGGGAATAAATAGTCAATGGTATTATTTAAGAAACTAACTAAGGTACTGAACGATTATTTGCGTAATTCTATCAATCAGCAAAACCAGCAACGTCTCATTAATAAAGAGATGACGATTATCTCAAGTAATTGTACAGGCGGATTTCTCCTGCACGACTTGAAAATGCAGTTTAATTCTCCCTTTGTTAATCTCTATTTAACGCCCGATAATTTTATTCGCTATCTGCAAAATATTGAATTTTATCAACGCCAACCGCTCACCTTTATACCAACAGATAAGCCCTACCCTGTTGGTCAATTAGCTGATATCAAAATTCATTTTATGCACTATAAAAATGAACAAGAAGCTCGCCAGAAATGGCAAATTCGTACAAAACGAATGCAATTAGATAACCTGTTTATCATTATGACAGATCGGGATAATTGCACACAGGAACATCTTACTCAATTTGACCAACTGCCGTTTAAACATAAAATCGTGTTTACCCATAAACCCTACCCTGAAATTAAAAGCAGTTTTTATATTTCAGGTTTTGAGCATAATGAAATGGTCGGTGATCTCTTTGAATATACAGGTTTAAATGGCAAACGCTATTATGACCAATTTGACTATGTAAACTGGTTTAATCAATTTCAACTAAATTCTATATAATTTAACTCAATACTATTCGCACAAAGGCAAAAAATGACAAACATTCATAATCATAAAATTTTAATCTTAGACTTCGGCTCACAATATACCCAACTTATCGCTCGCCGTGTGCGTGAAATTGGGGTTTATTGTGAACTCTGGGCTTGGGACGTAAGCGAACAAGATATTCGTGAGTTTAATCCTACGGGGATTATTCTTTCAGGTGGTCCTGAAAGCACCACTGAAGATAACAGCCCTAGAGCACCTGAATATGTGTTTAACGCAGGCGTGCCTGTACTGGGAATTTGCTATGGTATGCAAACAATGGCAATGCAATTAGGCGGCCTAACTGAAACCTCTGATCATCGAGAATTTGGCTACGCACAAGTTGAAATTAAACAAGAAGACGCATTATTTGCAAAACTTAATGATGATCTCACCGCTTGTGATCCGACTTTAGATGTTTGGATGAGTCACGGCGATAAAGTAACTCGACTGCCTGAACAATTCCAAATTACAGGCGTAACACCAACCTGTCCAATTGCTGCAATGTCTGATGAAACTCGCCATTTCTACGGTGTACAATTCCACCCTGAAGTTACTCATACGAAAAGCGGTTTAGCACTACTGAAAAATTTTGTGGTGAATATTTGCGGTTGTCAAACAAACTGGACAGCCGAAAACATTATTGAAGATGCCGTTGCTCGAATTAAAGCCCAAGTTGGTGATGATGAAGTAATTCTAGGCTTATCGGGCGGGGTTGATTCTTCAGTAACTGCTCTACTATTACACCGAGCCATCGGTAAAAAATTACATTGCGTCTTCGTAGATAACGGCTTACTTCGCTTAAATGAAGCCGATCAGGTTCTAGAGATGTTTGGTGATAAATTTGGGTTAAATATCATTCACGTCAATGCAGAAAACCGCTTCTTAGATGCCCTAAAAGGCATTGATGAACCTGAAGCAAAACGTAAAATTATCGGCAAAGTGTTTGTTGATGTATTTGATGATGAATCGAAAAAACTTAGCAATGTCAAATGGTTAGCACAAGGTACAATTTACCCTGATGTGATTGAGTCGGCTGCTAGCAAAACAGGAAAAGCCCACGTAATCAAATCGCACCATAATGTGGGTGGTTTACCTGATTATATGAAACTCGGCTTAGTTGAACCCCTGCGTGAGCTATTTAAAGACGAAGTGCGTAAAATTGGTTTAGCTCTTGGACTACCTGCGGATATGCTCAACCGCCACCCATTCCCAGGTCCAGGCTTGGGCGTACGGGTGCTTGGCGAAGTAAAAAAAGAGTATTGTGATTTAGTGCGTAAAGCTGATGCTATTTTTATGGAAGAGTTACATACTGCTGATTGGTACTACAAAGTTAGCCAAGCTTTTACTGTTTTCCTCCCCGTAAAATCCGTTGGCGTAATGGGTGATGGGCGTAAATATGACTGGGTTGTTTCTCTCCGTGCCGTTGAAACCATTGATTTTATGACCGCTCACTGGGCACATTTGCCTTATGATCTATTAGGCAAAATCTCAAATCGTATCATCAATGAAGTAAACGGTATTTCCCGTGTTGTTTATGATGTTTCTGGTAAGCCACCTGCAACGATTGAGTGGGAATAACCTAACAGAATTATCCCGTACCTAGCTCAATAGTTAGGTACGGAAATTTTGGGCTATTTACCTTTCTACTAATTTTATATTATGTAATCGCCAGTTAATGCCAGCGTTAGTATCAATATCATAAGATGCCAACACGATCTCTTCATTCGGCTTTAAATACACTGTCTGCCACTTGTTTAATGTCCAAATTGTAGGTGATTTATTGTTATGGGCAATAAAACGCCCTTTGGGAATAGATTTATCTATCCTACCTAAAATTGCAAATTTCAGTTCAATCTCTTGCGATTGAGTATTACATAGTAAAATTTGCGTATTAGCCCCTGCCGTTAAAATCAGATCTGTTCCATCTAATGAGCAATGAACAGCATCATCAGACAAAATTTGCTTTAATACCAACGCTCTATTTTGGGGTAAATATTGGTGGCAAAAGTGAATAAGCGATGAAAAATCCAATGCCTGTTGCGGGGATTTTTTCAAGCAATAGTTTTTTCCTTGTGAAAAATAATCCAGACCATTATGGTAGCTATATTCATAAAAATTACGATCCCATAAACGAAAAGGCCCTGTAATATGTAATCCTTGAACAGGTTGATTATTCACAGTAAATACACTATTTTCCAGTAACTCACCGCTTGCAGATAAATTACTGTATCTCAAATTTCCACCTGCTGGAGTGCAATTATAATATTCGGGTAAAACGGCGACACCGTCATATTCCATTGAATATAAACACATCAATAAACTATCAATACCATACTCTTGGCTGAATAAATCTGAACGTAACAAGGCATTTTCTATATATTGTTGATAGGCTTGCCAAGCCTGCTGATGTCCTGCAACAACACCAACCTGCCATACCTTTTTATGTTGATGGAGAAAATTTTGCATCAATGCTCGAATTTGTTGCCCATTATAGGCGGGCTTCTCAATAAAATCACCATAAGCCACATCATAAGCACAGTATAATTTCTGGTAATCGCTTATTTCATCAAACAGCGAAAGTTGTGAATGGGGAAACCAAATATCGGTATCATACAAGGCAACATAATCATATTTTTTTGCAATTTCTGCAGCCGCCCATTGACGATCAATATAAATCCTTTCATATTTTCTTGGTGCTTGAAAAACTAAACAACCATTTTCAATAAGTAATTGTTCTTTTATTGATGATAGCCCGTAGGAAATAATACCAATCTCCCCGCTATAATCCGTTTTTCTTAAACTAAGCAAAAATGGAACAAGATGATCAAACCAAAAGGTGTCATTATCATCTAAGGCAGTTAGAATTATTTTACTCACGGTATATGCCCCCTATTTAATCAGTGAATATTGCCTATCATTTAAGCTAGCTGTTGCTCTAATTACTAACTCTTTATCATAACCAACACTAGGCTCTATTAAGTCTATGAATTTTAGCAAAAATCCCTTGTTTTGTATGAGCATTTAATGGAAAAATCTGTATAATCTCTTTATTATCTTCCCCTTTATACAATAACAAGCGGCTAGATAATTCATATTTTTGCAAATTGAGGTGGTATATGAAAAAAGAAGAAATTGGACACCATTTCTTAGCTCGTTTAGGAAAAACTCGCTTACGTCCAGGTGGCAAACTCGCAACGGATTGGCTAATTGCTAACGGTGATTTCCGTAAAAATAAAAAAGTATTAGAAGTTGCCTGCAATATGGGAACAACAGCAATTGAAATTGCGAAACAATTTGGATGTAACGTCATTGGAGTTGATCTTGATGAAGAAGCACTGGAAAAAGCACGTCAGAATATTGTAGAGAATAAAGTTGAAGAGCTAGTGAAAGTTCAACGGGCTAATGCAACAAAATTGCCCTTTGAAGATAACAGTTTTGATATTGTAATTAACGAAGCGATGCTGACTATGCTTCCTAATGAAGCCAAACAAAAAGCAATTCGTGAATATCTGCGGGTACTCAAACCTAATGGTTTTTTACTGACTCAAGATGTAATGTTATCTACTTCCGCCACTGAAGATACAGAAGCGCTGTTAGCTGATTTACGAGAGGCGATTAAAACAACCGTTACCCCACTAACCAAAGAAGACTGGAAAGAAACCTTTGTAACCTGCGGGTTTCGTAACGTAGATACATTCAGTGGTGAAATGAGCCTACTTTCACCCAAAGGGTTAATTTACGATGAAGGTGTGATGGGTGCAATGAAAATTGTGAGCAATGCATTAAAGCCAGAAAATCGAGAAACATTCAAGAAAATGTTTCACACATTTAATGATCCTGATAAAAAACTCGGATTTATTGCCGTATGTAGCCAAAAATAATAAACATAGGAAACCGCAATGTTTGAAATCTTCAAAAATTGGTATAAACAGAAATTTAACGACCCACAAATTGCGGTCCTATTGGCTATTTTACTAGTTGGATTCGGCACACTCTATTTTTTTAGCAATCTCTTAATGCCATTATTAGTAGCGATTGTTTTTGCTTATTTATTAGAGTGGCCAATCCACTTCTTAACTAACAAATTAAACTTACCTCGAGGCATTAGCTTAATAATTGTGCTGGGCGGGTTTATTTCACTTTCGCTATTTCTCTTTGGCGTAATGCTTCCAACATTATGGAATCAAGCGGTCAGATTTTTTAAAGATTTACCCTCAATGTTTAATTTATTAAACGAATGGCTACAAACATTACCAGAACACTACCCCGAAGTGATTGACTATGCAATGTTAGACTCCATAATGAATACGGTAAGAAGTAAAATTCTTGGTTTCGGCGATTCTTTATTAACCTTCTCGCTTAATTCATTAGTTAGCCTCGTTGGGCTAGGTATTTACGCCTTTTTAGTCCCTCTAATGGTCTTTTTCCTACTAAAAGATAAAGCCCAATTCATCAATACATTCAGCCGATTTCTACCCACAAACCGCCGTTTAGCGACAAGCGTATGGAAAGAAATGCAACAACAAATTGCTAATTATATTCGAGGTAAATTTTTAGAAATTTTAATCGTAGGTGTGGCGACTTATGCTATCTTTCTCTTCTTTGGTCTAAACTACCCGCTTCTTCTTTCAGTTGCAGTCGGGCTATCCGTACTCGTACCTTATATTGGAGCGGTATTGGTAAGTGTCCCCGTAATATTAGTTGCCCTATTTCAATTTGGGCTTTCACCTGATTTCTATTATATTTTGTTCGCTTTTGTGATTAGTCAGCTCTTAGATGGAAATATCGTTGTGCCATTTCTATTTTCCGAAGCGGTTAATTTACATCCATTGACAATTATTGTTGCTGTACTATTTTTTGGCGGATTATGGGGATTCTGGGGAGTATTTTTTGCCATTCCACTTGCAACACTGGTAAAAGCGGTATTAAATGCGCTTCCCCTTGAAAGTAGTAAACAAGCGGTCTGATTTCCCCATTATTTTGCACAGGTTTACATAGGATTTGTTATGTCTGAGAAATTTAACTTCCCCCACCACCCAAACCTTTCTCAATTAAATAAAGTCATCGCACTCGGCGGCGGACACGGGTTAGGGCGTTTACTTTCCGCCCTCTCTTTTCTTAAAGAAAGGCTAGTGGGTATTGTGGCAACGACTGATAATGGTGGATCAACTGGACGAATTCGTTCTCATCACGGTGGCATTGCTTGGGGGGACCTGCGTAATTGTTTAACTCAAATTATTGTCAAACCTACCGTTGCATCTGCTTTATTTGAATACCGTTTTAGTGGTAGTGGCGAACTTGCAGGGCATAATCTCGGTAATTTAATTCTTAATGCCCTAGAAGATATGGAAATTCGTCCCCTTGACGGGCTAAATTTAGTGCGTAATTTATTAGGTGTGAAAGTAGGGTTAATGCCGATGTCTGAAATGCCTGTTCATCTTGCAAGCCACTTAGCAAATGGTGAAACTATTGTAGGAGAGGTCTCTATTGATGCTTTAGAACAGCTTCCAACTTCTCTTTCTCTTGTCCCGACTGTGCCTGCGACTGCTGAAATTCTTACTGAAATCAACCAAGCTGATTTAATTATTCTTGGCCCAGGTAGTTTTTTTACGAGTATTATGCCCAATTTACTCTTAACCGAAATCGCACAAACCATCAACAAAAGCAACGCCCTAGTGATTTTTATTGATAATATAGGTAAAGAGCACGGCATTGCTGGCACGCTTTCATTAAACGATCGTATTCAATGGCTGGAAAATCATATCGGCAAACAACGCCTAAATGGGGTAATTACTACCTTAGAAGAAACGGATCAAGTACCCGATCATATAAAAATATTACGACAAGATTTACACGCTGATGATGTTTCCTACCGCCACGACCGCTACAAATTATGCCTAGGTATTGATAACCTATTATCACAACTTGAACCTTTGCAAGCGGTTCGATTTAAGCGATAATTTGCCACTTTTCTTACACTTCTATATTTAAGGAAATACTGTGCTTGTAACCGACTTTCATTTTGAATTACCCGACTCACTCATTGCTCGTTACCCAATGCCTAACCGTACTGCTAGCCGTTTACTCTATTTAGACGGTCCAACAGGGGAATATCACGATCAACAATTTACCGATCTGCTCTCCTATATCAATTCAGGTGATCTGCTCATTTTTAACAATACACGGGTTATTCCTGCTCGGGTTTATGGTAGAAAAATAAGCGGTGGGAAATTAGAAATTTTAGTCGAGCGCATTATTGACTCACACCGTTGTTTAGCTCATATTCGTGCTTCTAAAGCCCTAAAAGAGGGGGCGGAAATTATTTTAGGAGAAGATAAATTAGGTGAAGGTAATGGATTACATGCCACTATGATCGCTCGCCACAATACCTTATTTGAGCTCCAGTTTAATGAACAACAACCTCTACTAGAATTATTACAGCAAGCTGGACATATGCCACTTCCGCCTTATATTGATCGCCCCGATGAAGATGCTGATCAAGAACGCTATCAGACTGTTTATAATAAAGTACCGGGGGCAGTTGCAGCACCAACAGCAGGATTACATTTTGACAATGCCCTACTGCAAGCACTCAAAGAAAAAGGCGTAAATACGGCATTTGTTACTCTACACGTTGGTGCTGGCACTTTTCAACCTGTTCGAGTTGAAACCATTGAAGATCATACAATGCACGCTGAATATGCAGAAGTGAGCCAAGAAGTGGTCGATCAAATTCTAGCCACAAAAGCTAAGGGG
The DNA here is from genome assembly GCF_013377275.1 of Vespertiliibacter pulmonis. NCBI lineage: Bacteria > Pseudomonadati > Pseudomonadota > Gammaproteobacteria > Pasteurellales > Pasteurellaceae > Vespertiliibacter > Vespertiliibacter pulmonis. Next base: position 1,664,985 of record NZ_CP016615.1, on the reverse strand, counting down.
AAACGAGTTATCTGCGTTGGCACAACCTCTGTACGTTCTATCGAAAGTGCTGCACAGGCTGCTGAAAAAAATGGTGAATTGATCGCCCCATTTTATTCAGACACCACCATTTTTCTCTACCCAGGCAAAACATTTCGAGTGGTTGATGCGTTAGTCACTAACTTTCACTTACCTGAATCTACATTGATTATGTTAGTCTCTGCCTTTGCAGGCTATCAAAACTGTATGCAAGCCTATCAGCACGCTATTTCTGCTCAATATCGTTTTTTTAGCTATGGCGATGCGATGTTTATTACTAAAAATCCTAATGCATTGCACGATATTCCTTAATATTTTTTAACTTAGGGCGATCCCAAATACTCTCGAAACCACGGGCTAAATGGATGTCTGCCTGTGGTAATTTCATAATAATCTGGATAGAAATCTACATTCACCATACCTACTTTTGCCGTATTAAACTGCAAAATTTGGTACTGTTCTAACCGCTTATTAATCTGCTTAGTGGGTAATTTCCACGGGTTCCAACGCCCTGCCGAAATAATAGCAACTGTGGGCATTACTTTCGCTAACAAACTATGGCTAGTACTGGTATTACTACCGTGATGCCCTACCTGCAAAAAATCAATTTTGCCGATAGATTGAGCAAATATTTGTTCTTGCTGGCGACCACTATCGCCAGTAAATAGCAGTCGATATTTCCCAATTTCAACTAATAATACGCAAGAATCGGCATTCTCAGCTCGTTTCGGTAATGATATTGGATAAATGCTTTGTAAGGAAATCGTACCAAAATGCCACGTTTTGCCGATAATACAGTGTTCCACTGGACGTTTATAGCCAGACTGCTGTGATAAAATCAGCTGTGTATTTGGGTATTGTTGCAACAGCGCTGGCACACCACCTGAATGATCGTTATCCGAATGGCTAACAAATAATGCCTCAAGGATTACACCTTGTCGCTGTAAATAAGGTATGATTTCCAACTCTGCCATTGAACCACCCTGCCAACTCGCCCCTGTATCATAGACAATCGCCTTTCGTTCATTCTGTTCTTGATAAATCAACGCCATTGCAAGCCCTTGTCCTACATCAAAATTCACCCATCTAACCTCAGGTAAGGGAAAAATAGTATGGAAAACCATCGGCAAGCGGTTAAATAGCAAAGGAAAAATACTCAGCCAAATCCATTTTTTAATCCCATTTTGATATACCCATAACATAATAAGTAGAAAGAAATTAAAGCTCATCAACTGCCATTGTTGCTCATTGCTTAATGTTATCCAATATTGAGCTAACGGTTTTAATAACAAAAGACTTCCTTGAGCTAGCCAATCAGCAAGTTGCCAAGTCGCAAAGAAATTATCTGTTAATAAACTAAATAAAATTAAAGGAATGAGTACCAAACTATACAGCGGTACAATCAATAAATTAGCTAATAATGAAAATAGGGAAATGCCTTCAAAAAAATAGAGCTGGACAGGTAAAAATAGTAGCCAAATACCCGCTTGTAAATGTAATAACGCCAAGAAAAAACGAGCAACGCCACGGATATTTTTGTATTTTTCGGGTAAAAACGAGCGAAAAGGGAAATAGTGATACCATAAAATCAGACTAGCAACAGCTAAGATAGAAAGCCAGAAACTATCTGATAATAAACTCATTGGGTCAAATAACAATAACAATGCCACAGTTCGCCACCAATATTGCCAAGGCGTGTAATAACGATGTAATAGTTGTAAACCTAACACAAGGCTGATTGCCACAATGGCACGCAACGTTGGCACTGAAAAACCAGCTAGATAGCTATAACCAATAGCGACGGTAAAACCAATAATTATACGAAAAAGTTGTGATGATCTCACCGCTTGTAAACAGTTTGTCTGCCACCCAAGCCACTGAATAGCTTTAGCGAACCAAATTCCAAACCCAAAAGCCAATGCAATATGTAATCCTGAAATCGCAATCAGATGTGCCGTTGATGTTTGTTGAAAAAGTTGCCAATCAGTTAATGACAACCAACCACGTTCCCCAAACGCTAACGCCAATAATAACCCTTGTGAAACAAGCTGATCAGTTTTTTTTAGCACTCGTTCAAACCATTGATTACGCCAAAGTAATTTACGCTCACCGTCTAACGATATTGCTTGCTTTACTGTAGCAATTTTCATTATTTTTTGGCTGAAATACCATTTTTGTCGGTCAAAATTGCTAATATTAAAACGACCTGAAATTGGGCGGCTATTTAACATTACTTGATAACGGCCGCCAAGTTGTAACGGTAATTTAGCCTGCCAGTTCAAATAAATCCGTTCTCCTTTATCATTTTCTGCAATCGCCGTTCGGTACTCTCTTTGCTTTAAGATTTGTGTAATTGTAATCACAATCGGTTCTTTTCCTGCCTGAACCTTATTCGCTTGTGTAACCATTTGTATTATTTGCCCATAACTGATCGCTATTATTATGCCTAAAACTGCCCAACGGTAACATCTCAGAAAAATAGCAAGAAAAAGACAAACCATAGCAAGAAAAAAGCCAACGTTTAATAACCTTGAGGGTAATACCAGCAAAGGCAATAAACTAATAACGAATAATTGGCAAAAGCGATCTAAATTCATTTATACATCACCTAACGGTTTTAAATTACGTTTAAATGCAGAAATATAGTCAATTAAAATAAGCAGACAGTAAGTGAAATAATTGAGGTTGAAAATAAAAGAAAGGGGATTTTTCGATCGTGATCGCAAAATTAAAAAGCCGTGATGCTATGATTAAAAGGAATAAAAAAAGCGGAATAATATTATTCCGCTTCAATAAACATCAAAATTCTTTATGCTTTGGCATCATCAGATAAACTAACTGCTGCGGTGAAAAGCACATCAGTTGATGAATTTAACGCCGTTTCCGCAGAATCTTGGATAACACCAATAATAAAACCAACCCCAATGACTTGTGCTGCAACATCATTTGGAATATTAAATAAGCTACACGCTAATGGAATTAACAATAATGAACCACCAGCAACACCTGATGCACCACAGGCACAGATAGAAGCAACAAGACTTAATAATAATGCTGTCCAAAAATCTGGCACAATACCTTGCGTATACGCTGCAGCAAGGGTTAAAACAGTAATAGTAATTGCTGCCCCTGCCATATTGATATTAGCCCCTAATGGAATAGAGATTGAGTAAATTTCTTCTTTTAATCCCAAACGTTTAGCTAACCCCATATTCACAGGAATATTAGCTGCTGAACTACGAGTAAAGAATGCTGTTACACCACTTTCACGCAAACAAGTTAATGTTAATGGGTATGGATTACGGCGAATTTTTAAGAAAACTAATAATGGGTTAAGCACAAACGCCACAAATAGCATTGCACCTAGTAAAACGCCTAATAGACGGAAATAACCTGCAAAAGCATCAATACCATTTTCAGCAATTGTTTCTGCCACTAAACCAAATACCCCAATAGGCGCAAATGCAATCACTACTTTTACTACAAAAGAAACAGCTTCTGACATATCCACTAAAAATGCTTTTGTACTCGCTGTTGCGTGACGCAATGCAATACCTAAACCAATAGACCACGTTAAAATACCCAAGAAATTACCGTTTGTAATTGCTCCCAATGGGTTATCAACTAAATTAAACACAACCGTTTTTAATACTTCACCCACTCCTTTTGGTGGTGCTAAACCATCTGGGCTGATTACTAATTCAAGGGTTGTCGGGAAGAGGTAACTAAATACGACAGCGGTTAATGCCGCTAAAAATGTGCCAAGTAAATAAAGTGCTAAAATTGGTTTCAAACGGCTATCGCTTCCCACCTCTTTATTCGCAATCGCTGAAAGTACTAAACTAAACACCAAAATAGGCGCAATGGCACGCAATGATTTCACAAAGAACTGACCTAATACGCCCACACTCTTTGCCCATTCAGGACTAACCAAGGCAAAAATAACCCCGATAATTAAACCTACTGCAATCCGTAATACAAGATTGCCACCAAAAAATTTGGAAGATAAAGAATTACTCATACTATTTCCTGTAAATTTATAAAATAAAAATTATATAAACACCTTAAGTCGTCTATACCTCTAAAGTTAAAGTCTTGAGATTATCGTAAAATTTTCGTAATGGGAATAGACGAGCGGTGATTTCTTAAGATAATTTTGTGAAATTTAAAAAACTCACAAATTTATAACAATTTTTTTAGATCTCATCTAATTTTTATGCAAAAAAATCACATCTCTATTTCCGCACGCCTCTACTTTCAGGTAGAATAAAACCAATTTATCTTTTTAATTTTTGATTATGAAACCAGAAAACAAAGCAAACTTTCAACGAGTTATCCGTGCCGCAGGCTATTCAATGAAAGGCTTAAAAAGTGCTTATATTAACGAAGCCGCATTTCGCCAAGAAGTGTGGCTTTCTTTTTTTCTAATCCCCCTTGGTTTTTATTTAGGTAACAGTGCCGTTGAAAAAATTCTATTAGTCGGTTCAGTTCTGCTCGTCTTAGCCTTAGAACTACTTAACAGTGCCGTTGAATCAGTGGTCGATCGTATAGGCTCTGAATTTCACGAACTTTCGGGTAGAGCAAAAGATATTGGCTCAGCAGCCGTATTTATTTCAATGCTAATCTTCGCACTAACTTGGGGGTTAATTCTATTTTTCTAGCCCAATTAAACCTAAACACAATGTATTACGTTCAACTTCTTTCACAACATAATGGAGAAATCTAAATGAAACTGAGTAAAACATTACTTTCCACGGCATTGCTTTCCGCCTTTTCAGCCAGTACAGTAATGGCATACGATGCCGATAAAACCTATCATTTCACTATTTTACACGTCAATGATACCCACGGGCATTTCTGGAAAAATGAACAAAGTGAATATGGATTTTCTGCACAAAAAACAGCAATAGATAACATTCGCCAAGAAGTTGAAAAACAAGGTGGGTCAGTTATCCTACTACACGCTGGAGATTACAATACTGGTGTACCTGAATCTGATATGCAAAATGCCAAGCCTGATATTGAAGGTATGAATATGCTAGGGTTTGAAGCTGTGGCATTAGGCAATCACGAATTTGACTCCCCTCTGCAAGTACTTGAAATGCAAGAAAAATGGGCAAAATTCCCAATGCTTTCTGCCAATGTTATCAATAAAAAAACGAATAAACCGCTTGTTCAGCCTTACGTTATCTTAAATAAAAATGGCTTAAAAGTTGCGGTTGTCGGGCTAACCACTGAAGACACGGCTAAATTAGGCAATCCTGAAGTCACCGATCACGTTATTTTTAATAACCCAATTGAAACCGCCAAAACCACTCTTGAACAGATCAATAAAACCGAAAAACCTGATGTTCGTATCGCCTTAACCCATATGGGATATTATTTTGATGGCAAACACGGCTCAAATGCACCAGGCGATGTAACAATGGCTCGTACCCTTAATAAAGGAGCATTTGATGTCATTATCGGCGGACACACGCACGATATGGTTTGTATCAATGAACAAGGTGAATTAAACCTAAAATACACACCTGGAGAAGCTTGTAAACCTGATTTCCAAAATGGTACTTGGATTGCACAAGCGGGCGAATGGGGAAAATTCTTAGGCAGAGCTGACTTTGAATTTAAAAACGGTAAAACGACCCTTGTGAATTATCAACTCATTCCGATCAATCTAAAACATAAAGTTAAATTAGATAATGGTAAAACCGATTATCAGCTTTACCAGCCAGAAATCAGTGAAAATCAGCCTGTTTATCAACATTTAAAAACCTATCAAGACAGTGGCAGCCGCCTACTTGGCGTGAAAGTTGGGGCGGTTAAAGGGCATTTTGAAGGTGATAGAAAAATTATCCGTTTTGAACAAACCAATCTCGGTCGTCTTATTGCACAATCCCAAATGGAACGAGTGAAAGCCGATATCGCCGTAATGAATTCAGGTGGTATTCGTACCTCATTAGAAGAAGGTGAAACCACCTACAAAGACCTACTCAAAGTACAGCCGTTCGGCAATATGATTGCTACTGTCGATTTAACAGGACAAGAACTCACAGACTATCTCAACGTTGTTGCCTTAAAAGAGGTTGATACAGGAGGCTATCCACAATTTGCAGGAGTCTCTATGATCGTAGATCGCACCAGCAAAAAAGTCTCTGACATTAAAATTGGAGGCAAACCGTTAGATTTAGCTAAAACTTACAAACTCTCTGTGCCAGATTACTGTGCAGGCGGTGGCGATGGTTACCCTGTTTTGAAAAAACACCCGAGCTATGTGAATACAGGCTTTATTGATGCTGAAATGTTGAAAAAATATTTCAGCGAGAAAAAAGTCATCAACGCAGCGGATTACGATCCAAAAAACGATATTATCTTTAAATAACGCATACAAGCGGTCAGATAATCGCAAAATTTTGCAAGATCTGACCGCTTGCTGTTGAGGATAAAAATGAATACCGCTCCACTTAAAACGCAAATTTTAGCCTTTACCGAACAGCAAAAAGCCGATTTTCCTCGAACGGACATCATCACGTTACTCCACCAACGCAGTGATTTTTATGATGATAAACTCCGCCAGTTATGGAAAAAATACGGATTAGGTGATCGGTCAGATTTATGCCTAATTGCAGTGGGCGGTTACGGACGGCGAGAAATGTTTCCCCTTTCCGACCTTGATATTCTTATTTTATGCGAAACCCCAATCGATGAAGTAACCCATCAAACAATACAGACCTTTTTAAACACACTTTGGGATAGCAAATTACAAATTGGCTCGGCTATTCGTACTCTCGATGAATGTGTTCAAATTGGCAAAACTGAAATTTCAGTCGCCACAAATTTATTTGAAAGCCGATTTTTATATGGTAATGAAGCTTTACTGCAACAACTTTTAACACGGCTTTACCAGCCAGATTTTTGGGCTATCTACGATTTTTTTTCAGCAAAAATAAGGGAAAGAAAAACCCAATACGCCCGTTATCATAATACCAGTTATAATCTTGAACCAGACCTCAAACACAGCCCAGGCGGGCTACGAGATCTCCACTTAATTTCGTGGATAATGTTACGTCAATATCGTGTTTATTCACTGGACCAACTACTAAAAAAAGGCATTCTTTTCCCTGAAGAATTTGAGGAACTGCTCCAAGCACAAGCGGTGCTTTTTAGAATGCGTTTTGCACTGCATTTACAATTAAAACGCTATGATAACCGGCTCAGATTTGACAGACAACTTCAACTAAGCGAACAACTTGGCTATCAAGGTAGCGGTAATCAACCCGTTGAAGCAATGATGAAAATATTTTTTCAAGCAACCCAATCTATTTCGCAACTCAGCCAACTTTTGCTTGAAAATTTTAAATTAGAATGGCTCACCGAACCGCAAAAAAATAAGGGAAAACAACCGCTTGACTCCCTATTTTTTATCCGTAACCACACGCTTTTTTGCACGAATTCACGTATATTTAACCTTCATCCAGAAAAAATTCTGGACCTATTTCTACACCTAACCCAACAGCCCGATATAACGCCTTCGCCTCAATTATTACGCCAAATACGCCTTGTACTACGCAAACTAAAACGCCCATTATGTGAAATCCCTGAGGCTCGAGAAAAATTCATTCAGATTTTTCAGCAACCTCAAATGGTACAACGGGCAATCGTCCCAATGCACCAACTAGGGGTTCTTTCCGCTTATTTACCACAATGGCAACATATTTCCGGGCTAATGCAGTTTGATATGTTTCATATTTACACCGTAGATGAACATAGCGTACGGGTTATGCTCACGTTAGAACAGTTTCTCAATATTGAAAATCAGGAAAAATTCCCCCTTGGTTATAAACTGTTTCCAACAATAGAACAGCGTCCATTGATTTATCTCGCTGCATTATTTCACGATATTGGCAAAGGAAAATCAGGAGATCACGCCCAGCTCGGAGCAATAGAAATGAAAAATTTCGCCCAATTACACGGCTTTTCGTCCCAACAGGCTGATTATATGGCGTGGCTTGTTGCTGAACATTTAACGATGTCAATTACCGCACAACGGCGTGATATTCACGATCCGCAAATCATCAATACCTTTGCGCACACGGTAAAAACACCAACAGCACTCTCTGCCCTCACCTGTTTAACTATCGCCGATATTTATGCCACCAATGAAACCCTATGGAATGATTGGAAGCGGTCACTTTTTGAAAAACTTTTCCAACTCACCCAGGCACAGCTCACTTTAGGCAAAGAAAAAATATTTGATTATCAAAAACTGGGCATCGAAAACCAGCAACAGGCAACCGTTGAAATAAAAGCACGCCTTTCAGCCGAACAACAGAAAATTATCACTGACTTTTGGCAGTCCTGCCCAACTCGCTATTTTGTACAGCATACGCCCACACAACTGGTTTGGCACGCCATCAATTATGCGGAAAACTCAATGCTCCCTATCGTGCTAATTAGCAATCAATTTGCCCGAGGGGCAACGGAAATTTTTATTCACTGCACTGATCGCCCTCAATTTTTTGTCTCGCTCGCCACAATTTTAAGTGCTAAAAAAGTGAGCATTCACGATGCACAAGTACTCACCACCGATAGCGGATTAGTACTAGATAGCTTTATTATTACTGAATTGAACGGTGAACCCCTTAACGACTACCGCCAGCAGCAAATCCAACAGGCAATCCTTAAATTTTTAACCAATGACAAACAGCTCACCTTCCAGACGCTAAAACACGCCCATAAACATCGCTCATTTAGCCGTAAAACAACGATCCGCTTTCTGACAAATTCTCAGCCTAATCAAACCGCTTTCGAGCTATTTACCCTTGATCGAGAAGGACTACTTGCCCAAATCGGCTACATTTTCAGCCAACAAAACCTTACCCTATTAAACGCAAAAATCACCACCATAGGCGAACAAGTGGAAGATTTTTTTACTGTAACAAACGCAAATCAAACCGCCTTAACTGATAAAGAGAAAATGGTGTTGGAAAAACAAATCTTAGCTAAATTAGAAAAATAAAAATCCCTATGAATAATTCATAGGGATATAAAAATATTTTTTTAAGCAAGTTTCCATTCATTCGATAAAATTTCTGCCTGCTCTAACACTAATTCAACGGCTTCTGGCGCTTTATCAAGCGGGTATTTATATTTTTGCAAAATACGGCGGATAAGAATGCGGATTCTAGCTCGTGCACTTTCTCGAATTTGCCAATCTACAGTAACTGAATCTCGTAACTGTTTTACTAAGTCTGACGCTATTTCTTTAAGGATTTTATCGCCTAACTCTCTAACAGCACTTTCGTTGTTTGCTAATGCATCATAAAATGCAATTTCATCACTATTTAATCCCAGTTCTTCATCTCGCTGAAAAGCTTTTTGCATATCTCGTGCCATTTGAATGAGCTCTTCAATAACTTGAGCTACTTCAATGCTACGATTATGATATTTTGCTAATGTCGCTTCTAATCGATCACGATACTTACGCTCTTGCACCAAATTACGGCTACTTCGACTTTTAATATTATTTTGCAATAATTTATCTAATAGTTCGACAGCGAGATTTTTATGTTCCATTTGCCGAACATCATCTAAAAATTCATCAGAAAGTAAACCGATATTAGGTTTTGCTAATCCACATAAATCAAAAATATCATCAATACCTTCTGCAATAAGAGAATTATCCAAAATCAACTTCAGCATATGATCTTGGCGCTGTTTTTGTAATTTCCTATCACCAACCTGCTCTTTAAACAAAACCGCTTTGATTGCTGAATAAAAAGCCAATTTTCGTTGATAAGGCGTCACCTCATCTAAAGTTGCACACAAAGCATAAGCTTTAGTTGCTACTAATACCAAATCTGCAAAGCGTTTTTTACCATCTTTTAAACCTAAAATATGGTTGGCTGCTTGAGGCAATAATTTTACTGCCATTGTTTCAAATTGGCTGATATCTAACACTTCCCCATTA